>NZ_NKFM01000077.1:0-12852 GCF_002223085.1 Burkholderia sp. HI2714
CAGCCGCCAGTACTCTTCCATGAAGCCCGTGATCTGACGCATCGCCCAACGAAACAACCGGTAAAACGTATAGATCAGCTCGATGTAGGCGTTCGTGTAGGTTGGGGCACGCCCGGACACACCCGGCACATACGGCTGGGTGTTGATGAACAGCGCCTTCAGGTCGGCCTCCGGGCAGTAGAGGCTGAGCTGGCCTCGCCGCTTCAGGCTCTGATTGTAGGCGCGGGCGTTCGCGACCCGATACGTCGGTTTCGGGCGTTTGCGCGGCGCTCCGGATTTCAGGCTGGCTTTGTATGGCAATGAACGTTCACGAGGCATAGATCAATTGCCCTTTCTACTCGACCTCACGCTGCCGCGCAACCACCCCCTTCCGAACAAAGCCTCGTCAAGACACATTCAGCGAGGGACGATATACAGCAATTGGCCGCATGACCGAGGCGACAACTGTCTTGACTCGCGCCGGTTGGTCGGCGGTCGAGCTCTTGCTTTCACACTGCTTGTAAAGGGTCTCAGCGGATTCAGCGGCTAACGCCGTCTGAGACACCAGCGCGCTAAACACAAGCACCACTGGAACACAACAGACGAGTGTGATCGTGAGACCTGTCGTGGATTTCATTTTGCCTCCTAGTGAGGAAATTATCGATCGGCCTTCGCCAGCAACGTGACGGGATTGACCGGGTGATTCTTCTCGAACACGTTGAACTCGAACGTTCCGCCATCCTGATCGCCGGTTCCAACGCGACCAACCACCTGCCCCTTGCGAACGCTTTGATTCTCTCTCACCAGGAGTGCGCCAAGGTGGGCATAGCCGGTGACCAGTGTTGCATTATGCTTGATGATGATCAAAGAGCCGTACCGCTTGAGCCCGGTGCCAGCATAAATGACACGTCCATCTGCTGCGGCCATCACGGCATCACCTGGTTTGCCGCGCAAAACGATACCCTTGCGCGAACCGCCCATCTTGAAGGGCTCGCTAACGGTAGCGCTCTGCAACGGCCATCCGAGCAGATGTTCGCGAGCGTCACCCGCACCTGCGTCGACGTTCACATTGGCCGCCGTCGTAGAATCGCTAAGCGGTGCCACACGCAGTACTTCACCTTCAACAGGCTGCGCGTCGCTGGACGGAAGCCGATTCCAGTTCGCCAGCTCCGCCGGACTGTAGCCAAACGCCCTAGCAATGCTAATCAACGAGTCGTTCCGATTGACACGGTAGTAGCCAACTGGCACGGCGTCGGCCTGAACGGCAACACCGGTGCGTTGATTCGTCTGCGACACATCCGCTGACGGAAAAGACGTACAGCCGCTCAGCGCTATTACCCATACGGCGTACAAGAGGCCGCCGACGTACGTGCGTTTAGATCTGGCTTTCACAGCATTCCACCGTTCCATATCCTTGATATTCGGCACTCATTTGGCCGACTGGAGTCGCGCTCGGATGTGCCGGACCCGATCCGACGAGGAGGGGTGTGAATTGAGCATGCTCGATTGACCGCCGTTCAGGCGTTCAAGCTTTTCGAACACCGAGACGAGCGCGGATGGGTCAAGTCCCTTCCGCTTCTGCAGATCGAATGAGTAGTCGTCTGCTGCGCGCTCCTGAGCCTGCGAGAACTGAGCATTGACCAGCTTTTCTGACAACGCGCCGAGCTCTGATTCCGAAAGGGTTCGAGCGATACCACCCGCTGAAGATGCGATTGCTCGGGCAACCGAGGCCGCGTATGCGACCTGCATTGCCTTCTTCGTATGCCCCAACGCGACATGCCCCATTTCATGGCCAACAATGCCGCGCAGTTCATCGTCGTTCATCAAGTCCATCAAGCCGCTGTAGACTCGAACGCAGCCGTCTGCCATCGCCCAAGCGTTCACATCATTTGTCAGATACACCTTGTAATTGACCGGAACGCCGTTGATCTCATTGCCGAGCAGCGTGGCGACTCGGTTGAGGCGGCGAGCATAGTCACTGTTTGGGGCAGCAATTTTGCTTTCGCTGTCTTTTTGCGCGCATGCTTTGCTGGAAAGAGCGCGCACATCGGCGTCGTTAAGTGTGGCGGCTTGCAGAGTTTGCTGAGCGGACTGGATGAGCCCATTGCGGTCGATGTTGCCGAGATAGGCGCAAGCGGTCGACAAACTGGTGGCGATCAAAATAAACGCCATTCGAAACGAGAACTTCATTGATTGATCATCGATGATCGGCCTGTCCACTGTCCAGGTTCCGATTGGTTAAGTTTGCAAAGTGAACGGCAGCCGGAAAATAAATTATCCATCGGAAGGCTCTTTGCAACGGCCGCCAAATACATGATCGAAGTAACTGCCAAAGGGAGGGCGACTTGAGAGGCTGCACGTAAAGCGCGGATTCGCTCGCCGCGAATTAACTATTCTATTATATTTAGGCACCAACGTTGAAATGCTATTGCAATAAAGCCGATCAATGATGCCAGGGTGCCGACGAAAATAATCATTAGAGCCCCTCCGAATTCGATGGGCATTTCCCCGCTTAAGCGGCCTTGTTCGTCAAGCTTCTCTGGGGGAAATTCGAGAACCCACACCGCCCCTGCGATTCCAACCAGCGTCACGCCGGAGCTGACGATAAAATATAATTTCTTCCAGTTTTTGTATTTTAAGATATTGATTGTTGCGGCAATAAAAATTGCAGCAAGAAAAATATGTGCGATAGTAAATCCAATGAAATTGCGGACCATCACTTTGGCCTCACGTTCAATGAAGGGAATGACAATTCCTGCCGTAATTGCGCGTCTGTCCGCCTATGGATTTGCCCATTGAAAAACAGTATGCCCCAAAGCATCGCTCTCAGTGCTAGGTTAAACCGTACTCCATTTCGACACCTGTCTAGTGCATGACTCGCGTAACGCCTGCACTCGATAGCAGTCGGACGCGGTCGCCCGCGCGGAACACTTCGGACGTTGCCGCTTGGGCAATCGACCGAAGCTCACCGTTGTCAAGACGCACGGTGACCTCAACACCGTGTGCCGAACTGAGGCTCTGTCCGGCTGCGTTGCCGGCAACTGCACCGGCGATGCCTCCAGCGATTGCCGTCAGCACTGAACCACGGCCGCCGCCGATCGCACTGCCAGCGACCGCCCCGAGCGCACCGCCGCCGAGTGAGCCGAGTACGCTGCCGCCGTCATCGCCTTGGATTCGCGTTGCGCGGACGCTTTCGACCGTGCCCATTCGCACGGTTTGTTCTCGCTGTGCTTGGCCGACGCTATAGACGTCAGCGGAACCCGGCGGCGTGATGCAGCCTGCGAGCGCCGCTGCTGCGGCCAGCATCGCGGCGAACGTTAGGGCTTTTGGGGTCGGCATATTTCATTTTCTCCAAACAACATTCCATTCAGAACGTACCAGAGCGCGGTTTTGAAGCAGGTGTGAGTGCTGATGTCTGCGCACAGGCGTGCAAAGCGGTGGCTGGAATGGTTGGCCAGACGGCTGGCGCAGTATGCACTTGATATGGATAACGCGGCGTCAACAATTGAAAAGCGATCAATCGCGAAAAGGGCAATCGCATGAAGTAGCATTAACAATCAAGGACTTACAAAAGGGGTTGTAAACCGGTCGAAACACGCGTTTACTTTCATCTTTTGCGTAGGCATCGGATGGAAGAGATACGGCCCCTGAGCATCGAAGACGCGTTTGGCGATTTGCGAGACCCACGCAGCCGGACGCCCGCTCACGATTTGACGGCGATGCTGTTGATCGCGTTGTGCGCCATTCTGTCTGGCGCGGATAGTTGGGTGGCGATTCAGGTTTGGGGAGCAGAAGCTGGAGTGGCTGCGCCGTCATATCCCGCTGCCACACGGCATTCCGTCGCACGATACCTTCGGCCGGGTGTTCGCGGCACTCAATGCCCGCCAGTTCGAAGCCTGTTTCATGCGCTGGATGAGCCCGCTGTTGCCCGCCTTGAGCGGGCAAGTGGTCGCCATCGACGGCAAGACTGTTCGCGGTTCTCACCGCAACGGGGAGCGGGCGATTCACTTGGTTTCGGCGTTCGGCAGCGGCCTCGGCGCGGTGCTCGGTCAGGTACGCACGGCCGACAAAAGCAATGAGATCAAGGCCATCCCGGAATTGCTCGACGCGTTGCTGCTCAAGGGGGCGATCGTCACGATCGACGCGATGGGCTGCCAGCAGGCCATCGCTCGACAGATCGTCGAGAACGGTGCCGACTACGTGCTGGCGGTCAAGGAAAATCAGCCAAGCTTGCTGGCGGAGATCCGCTCCAGTCTTGAAGCGATCGAGCGCTTGCCTGCTGATGATCGCGCAGTCTGCGCCAACGAGTTTCGAGAAGTCGAGAAGGATCATGGCCGGATCGAAACGCGTCGCTGCGTAGTCAGCGACTTGCTGAGCAAATGGCGTCCGGTCGCGCTCTGGCCGGGTATGCGCTCGATCGCGATGGTCGAGTCCACACGCGAGATCGGTGACACGGTGTCGGTCGAGCGCCGCTATTACGTGAGCAGCCTGCCGCCTGATGCGGCACGCATCGCGCATGCCGTGCGCTCGCATTGGCGTATCGAGAATTCGATGCACTGGGTGCTCGATGTCGCGTTCGGCGAAGATCAGTGTCGGGTGCGAGTCGACAACGCGGCGCAGAACTTCGCCATCCTGCGCCGCATCACCATGAACCTGCTGCGGCGCGATACGTCGACCAAGGCCGGCATCAAGATTCGACGCTTGAAGGCCGCCATCAGTGACCCTTACCGCACCGAACTCCTTGGCTGGTAAGGCGCTTCATGCGATTGCCCTGGGCACTGCCGAAGCGTCTAACGATTGTTGATGCTCAGCACGCTTTGGCGCCGGCTATCATGGTCATACAGTCAAGCAGGCACGCGAGCGAGAGCGAGCTTGGTCGATTGTGGAGTTGTGGTTCGGTGATTACCTCTTGATGTCTCCCCTCGTGCGCCGGACCTCTGTCCGGCGTTTTTTTTGATCCGGGCGCGCGCGCCCGGTGAGCGTTTTCGGGAGCCCGAGCCCCCGAGTTCGACCCGGTTAAGTGGGGGGAAGGCCACCTCTCCACGACGATGCGACCGACCGCGCCCCGCAGCCGTGGTGGCCTGGCGAAGACCTTGCTGCTGCCGATGCCGCAACAGCAGGCCGAAGCGCTCTCATTGCAATATCACGCAGCCTTCCAGGCGCTGCGCATGCGAGCAGGTTCGGCACACGGTCTGGCGATCTTGCTGCAGCTGGTCGCGCTGGACGGCTTTGTGGATGAAGCCCGTCGTCACGAGCTGTGTATCGAAGTACTGGTCGCCGCCGAGCGCGGTATCAATGCGGCGCTCGAACACGGCAACGCAAGCGGCGAGTGGGCACTGGATCCGCAAACTGACGAGCTCGTCGCCGCGCTCATCGTCTGGCATGACAAGCAGCTGCGCTGCGCGCCGCTGACGCTATTTGCCGAGGCGCTCGAGCGGCTTGAGCGATTACGGGACGGCAAATCCTACGTTCGGCCGCCCGCGCGGCGTTGATTTTGATGGCGTGGCTCAAAACTTGGCGTTGCACAACTGGGCTAAGGCCGATGCCGCCGGCAAGCTGAACGGCGCAGGCAAACAGTGCTCTCGTCGCGGACAACTCACCGGAAAACGACAATGAAACAGTGGTACTGCAGCACCAACCTCGCACAACGAATTTTCATGTTTGTGGTGGCGATCATCCCAGCGATCATTGGCTTGGTGAACGGCCTTAGTTCGCCATTCTATTTCGTGCTGTCCATCCCCCTGCTTCTGCTGATCTACCTTCAGTTGGGCGCCCCCAGAAGACGGCGCGAGAAGGTGTGAGCTTGCCCCCGAAAAACGAATCCCTTGCTGAGCGTTTAAACTCAAGCAAGGAGAGTCAAGAAGATGAGCAAGACGACGCGGGCGCGCTACACGCTCGAATTCAAGCTGGAAGCGATGCGGCTGGTCAAGGCCGGCCAGAGCGTTGCGGCGGTCGCCGCGACGCTGGACGTTCCGGCGCAGTCGATTTCCAACTGGGTGAAGGCTGAGCAGGAAGGCAAGCTTAGAGGTTGCGGCGCCTCCGGTTTTTTTGGACACAGATTTGGGGTAAAACGTGTGTTCCAAACTGGATCGACCGTAAACACGCCCGGCGTATAGTCCAGCTTCTCGCTGATGTCCTCGCCGATGCGCACGCGCTGGCAACCGCACGAGCACGTGATGTCGTCGGGTTCGTGATGGATGTCGGTGCGCGGCAAGTGCGGCGGCAACGGTGCACGCTTGGGTTTCTGCCGTTGCTTGTCCGCAGGCGTTGGCTGCAACTGCTCCAGCTCGACTTCGAGTGCAGCCAGGTCGGCGTCGATAGCCTCGTCGAGCAGGCTCATCTGCTCGGCGGTGAACTGCTCGCTGCGCTTGCCGAATTGCAGGCGCTTGAGCATGGCGATCTCGTGGGTGAGTTGGTCGATGCGCGTCTGGCGGTAGCGCAGTTCCCGATCCTTCTCGCCGACCTGAGCCATCAACTGCGCAGCCAGCGTGCGCAGTTCGTCAGGGCTCAGAGCGTCGAGGTTGGCGGGTCGGTTCATGCGGCCAGTCTGCCAGAACCTAACCCGCCACGGAAGCAAGCCAGCTTACGGCCTTGGGGGTATTACACGACCGTGATCGCGTGATCGTGGGTGAGCGTCTGCCAGGGCAGTCCGGTCACCAACGCCTGCAACTGCTCGGGATTCAGCGCGGTTGTTACGTCTCGATCAATTTGAGGCGGAACAGGGGGTTTTTGTCTCGCGTACGTCGAGCACGATTTTACGAACATCGCCGCGAACATCGCGAGACACGGCACCTATGAGATAGGCCGGTACTCCTCTGTTATCGTGAGACGGTTTCCACACCAGTCCACGAACGCAGAACAGCCCGGCCTATGCTTCGGATCGTACATTCGTTTCTCACGCTCGAACAGCATCTTCGCGCCATCGTCACCACGCCCCGGTCCTACCATCCCGAGCGCTGCCCGCACTGCGGCCGCGCCTGCCTGTGGGCGCACGGCTTCTACGAACGCAAGGCCGACCGCAGCTCGGGCGGCGCCCTGAACTCCGTGCCCGTGCCGCGCTATTGCTGTGCCGCCTGCGGGCGAACTTGCTCTAAAGACCCGATGCACATCAAAACACTGCAGTCGTTCAAGCGGGCTGCCCGCGAGCACCGCGGCGTCGACGGGCTGACCAAGGCCGTGCCGATGTGCCAGGTGCTGCTCGTGCGGGCCGCCGAGCGCGGCGCAAACATCGGCGCGATCACCACCGCGCTGCTGCGTCTGCTCGACCGGTACGGCGCGGCCGAAGTCCGGGACGCCGTCGAGGAAGCGCTGCGCACGGGTTCCCCCCATTCGAACACGGTGCGCCTCGTGCTGGAACGGAGGCGGATTGCGCGTGGGGCACCGCCGCCCGTCGAGATCAACCTGCCCGAGCACGTGCGTAACAAGGACAGCCCCGTCCAGCCACACCGACTCGACACCTACGACCAACTGAGCACTGGAAACCGCGATGACGACACCGATACCGAATCCCGTCCCGAATCCTGCTGACCTGCTGTACGCGCGCGTCAAGGCATTGCGTCTGAATGGTCTGGCCGAGCACTGGAACGAAGCCGCCGGCGCGCCGTGGGTCGAATCCCTGGTGCGCTGGGAAGAGGCCGAACGCACCAATCGCTCGCTGCAGCGACGTATCCGTAGTTCCAAACTCGGCAAGTTCAAGGCGATCGCCGACTTCGATTGGGAGTGGCCCAAACGGATCGACCGAATGGCCGTCGAGGAGCTCATGTCGCTCGGCTTCCTGGAAAACGCCACCAACGTCGTGTTCACCGGACCTAACGGCGTGGGCAAATCGACGCTCGCCTTGAACGTCGCGCATCAGGCACTGATCGCCGGCAGCCGGGTCATGTTCTGCTCGGCCGGTGCGATGCTTGGCGAGCTGGCTGCGCTCGACAGCGATTCTGCGTTGCGCCGCCGGCTGCACTACTACACGTCACCGGACGTCCTGCTGATCGACGAGGTCGGCTACCTGTCCTACTCGAATCGCCACGCCGACCTGCTGTTCGAGATCGTGAGCCGTCGCTACGAAAAACGCTCGACCATCGTGACGACCAACAAACCGTTCAAGGAATGGTCGGAGGTGTTCCCGAACGCAGCGTGCGTGGTCTCGCTGATCGACCGTCTTGTGCATCGATCGGAAGTGATCTCGATCGAAGGCGAATCCTACCGCCTCAAGGAAGCTCAGGAAAACAGCGAAGCACGAGCACAGCGACGTGGCACGAAGAGGTCCTCACGTCCGGGGGAGTCATGAAACCCGTGCTGCCCTCCGGACGCCGGCGCGGGCTGTCGTTCCTGCTGCCCGACGACTGGACGCCTGAGCAGGCGCTCGCAGCGTATGAACTGCTCGACGATCTGCTCGCCGTGATCGGCGACTTCTACGGTACTCAGCTACACGAGCAATTGCGCCAGCAGCGCGCACCCGCTCCCGTACCCGAGCGCGATCCGCTCGACCCGTTCTGATCCTCATCCGCCACGATCAACAAGGGGCCTCGCGGCCCCTTGTTCGTTGAGCGAATCGCTCAACCTTCCGTCGTCATTTACCCGCGCTTTTACGTCGCCGTCAACAGTCCTGGCCGACGCGATCAACCTCGGACTGACGAAGATGGCCGAAGCCTGCCCCGGTACCACCTACGCGAAACTGTCGTGGCTGCAGGCGTGGCATATCCGGGACGAAACTTACTCACAGGCGCTGGCCGAGCTCGTCAACGCGCAGTTCACCCATCCCTTTGCGGCCCACTGGGGCGATGGCACCACCTCGTCATCCGACGGGCAGCGCTTCCGTGCGGGCAGCAAGGCCGAGAGCACGGGGCACGTGAATCCGAAATACGGCGCCGAGCCTGGCCGCATGTTCTATACGCACATCTCCGACCAGTACGCGCCGTTCTATCCGAACCTCGTGAACGTCGGCGTGCGCGATTCGACCTATGTACTCGACGGGCTGCTATACCATGAATCGGACCTGCGCATCCAGGAACATTACACCGACACCAACGGTTTTACCGATCACGTCTTTGCGCTGATGCATCTGCTTGGTTTCCGGTTCGCGCCGCGTATCCGCGATATCAGCGACATGAAGCTGTATGTGCCTGGCAATCCAAAGGATTATCCGGCGCTCGCCGCAATGATCGGCGACACGTGCAACGAGAAACACATCCGGCGGAACTGGGACGAGGTGCTACGCCTGGCAACGTCAATCCGGCAGGGTACGGTCACGGCGTCGCTGATGCTGCGCAAGCTTGGCAGCTATCCAAGACAAAACGGCCTCGCCGTCGCACTGCGCGAAATCGGCCGCATTGAGCGCACGCTGTTCATTCTCGACTGGCTGCAGAACGTCGAACTGCGCCGCCGCGTGCACTCAGGGCTGAACAAGGGCGAGGCTCGCAATGCGCTCGCCCGCTCAGTGTTCTTCTATCGCCTCGCGGGGAGATCCGCGATCGAAGCTTCGAAGCGCAGCGCTATCGCGCCAGCGGACTGAATCTGGTCACCGCCGCCATCGTGCTGTGGAACACCGTCTACCTCGAGCGGGTTGTCCAAACCATGCACACGCGGGGCGCACCGGCCGACACCGCGCTGCTGCCGTATCTGTCGCCACTGGGCTGGGAGCACATCAACCTGACCGGCGACTACGTCTGGCAACAGGACCGCAAGCTTCAGGCCGGCAAGTTCAGGCCGCTGCGGCCGGTGCCGGGGGCAGACCCGCAGGTTCGGCGCTCCTCTCGATCTGTCGCCGAGGCGATCGATCCTGCCGCCATGTCCGGCAAGCTCGACGGCGTATAATGACAAAACGCAGTCGCTTCGACCTCACGCAGAGAAAATCCCCCCGTGAATTACCTGACGTCCCAACAGCCGCTTGCCGATGACGATTTCGCCCGTCTCGCCGCGTTTCTCGACTCCATCGGCGACGCGATGAACATCGAAACACTCGATGGCTATTTCGTCGCATTGATTTGCGGACCCGACATCGTGTTGCCCAGCGAGTATCTGCCGCAGATCTGGGGGGACGATTTTTCGTTTGAAAGTGACGGGCAGGCCGCCGAAATCATCGAACTGCTCATGCGTCACTGGAACACGATCAGCACGGAACTGCAACAGACGCTGCATGAGCCGAACGTGTACCTGCCCGTGTTGCTCGAGCGCGAGGATGGTGTTGCCCCGGCCAACGACTGGGCGCACGGCTTCATGCGCGGCGTACAGATGCGTTCTGCGAGCTGGGGCGAACTGATCCACGACGAGGACCGCGGCGGACCGATGATCCCGATCATGATGCTGCATCATGAACACAATTCCGACCCGCAGTTGCGGCCCCCACCGATCCCCGCGGAAAAGCGCGAGGAACTGTTGCAGATGATGATCGGCGGACTGACCCACATCTACCGTTACTTCGAGCCGCACCGGCGAGCACTGGCGAGCATTCCGGGGCGCGTTCCCATGCGCCGTGAAGAACCGAAGATCGGGCGCAACGAGCCGTGCCCGTGCGGTAGCGGCCGCAAGTACAAGCATTGCTGCATGGTTACTTCGCCGACGGTTCACTGATCAGGCAGCACAGCTACGGAGAAACGCGATGCCCCAGATGCCGGATGATGCCGATCTACCCCTGAACGCCAACGGCCCCGCCTACACGTCGCGACAGGATCGTGACGGTATACCGCTTTCGTATGTCGGCGAGAAACTCGGGCTCGCCATTGCGGATCTGCATCGCCATGCCCGTCGCTGTCAGGGCGAGCGTGATGATTTGCGCTGCACCATGTACCACCTTCTCGTGGCATACCTGGGACTGCATAACATGCTGGGCAAGGCGAATGACCGGACCCTGGTTGACCGGCTGCTTGACGGTAGCAGTGAGAAGCTGGACATGTGGCTGCGCCTGATCGAGCGGGAGGGCGATGTTCACGGGCTCGCCGAACTCGGCAACTAACTCAGATAGGCTGTGTGAATCCCATGGAGCGACCCTTTGATGGCAAGCGCGTGCCGGTCGCCATGCAAGACCGGTATCGCGAGATCGCGGCGCTGACTGATGCCTTTTGTGCTCAGCATCTGACGGATGAATACCGCGACCTTTGCCGGCGTCTCGTTGCCACCCTGTGCCGCAAGCGGCCATCACCACTGGTGACCGGACCTGCGCGCTCCTGGGCATGCGGTGTGGCCTACGCGATCGGGCGGATCAACTTCCTCTTCGACAAATCCCAGAAGCCCCACATGCGCGCCGATGCGCTGTGCCAGCACTTCGAGTTGAGCACCCAGACCGGTTCGGCCCGCTCCGGAGCAATCCTCAACCTTTTGAAGATTGGCCAGCTCGACCCTCGCTGGTCGCTTCCCAGTCAACTCGCCAGAAATCCGCTCGTGTGGCTCATCGAGATCGACGGTCTTATCGTCGATGCGCGCCGCATCCCACGCAATTTGCAGGAAGAAGCCTTCCGCCAGGGCGTCATCCCATTCGTTCCAGACGAAGACCAGTAGCTCGCGGGAAATCCCGGCTCCGTTTGTACGCCGTCTGCGACGTAGCAACTTCGCCCTGGGCTTGGCGTACGATTTTTTCCAAATTCTGCAGGCCGCTATATCGAGTCAGGCATCGCCCTGAGCCAAGTCTTGATCGCAACGACCTTCTTGACCTACCTGCAAACGATGACATCAAACACTGCCGGTAGTTGAACGAGACGTTCGCCGCCAGTTAGCCACCCCGTACCGCCGGGTTGCTCAAGCTAAGAGACGGTTTCATAAAGGCTGCTTGGCGCGCCGGAGGGTATTCCAGCAGATCAGGCAGCAACCGAGTTTGAGGAACGCGCCGTGAATGTCAGCACGGCGCTCGAAACGAATGCGGAGACGACGGAAGTGATGCAGCCAGGCATGCGTGCGTTCAACGACCCAGCGATATTTGCCAAGGCCGCTGCCGTGTTCGGTGCGGCGCTTGGCGATCACCGGCTCGATACCGCGATTGCGCAACGCTTTTCGATGTCGCTCGGAGTCGTATCCGCGATCGGCGTAGACCACACGCGGTCTGTGCAGCGGGTGGCCGCGCAATCCGCGAATCGGCGGGATCGCATCGATCAGTGGCAGCAATTGCGTGACGTCGTTGACGTTCGCTCCGGTCAGGATCGCGGCAAGCGGCGTGCCGTTGGCGTCGGTGACGATGTGGTGCTTGGAACCGGGTCGCGCGCGATCGGTAGGGTTTGGCCCGGTTTTTGGCCCGCCCCAACGGCGCGAATCGATGATGAATCGACAGCGGCTCGCGAGAAGTCGATCTGGTCTGCTGCTCGCAGCTTCGCGAGCAGCAGCTCGTGCAAGCGACCCCACACGCCGGCAGCCTGCCAGTCGCGTAGCCGTCGCCAACATGTCACGCCCGAGCCGCATCCCATCTCGGCAGGCAGGTCGCGCCAACGCAGTCCGGTCTTGAGCACGAACAAGATGCCGGTCAGCGCGGCGCGATTCGAAACAGGCAGGCGGCCTGGGTTCTTCTCGCGCCGCGGCTTGGGTGGCGGCAGCAACGGCTCGATCAGTATCCACAATTCGTCGTCGATGATCGGCTTGCCCATCTCCTCAGTCTCGGTTGTTCCGATGCCTGAGGTTAACAGCTCGCCGCGAAAGTTAACAGCCCCAAGGGGCCATTTTGAAACCGTCTCTAAACGTGCTTTATTTTCCGTTTCCTGAAGCGGCCCCAAGCAAGCCCTGCTGCGCCGGGGCATCCCGCGCATGATCGTCGTCGACAACGGCGCGGCCTATCGCGCCGCGACCCTGCAGACCATCTGCGCGGACCTCGGCATCCGGCTCGTGCACTGCCAGCCGTACCAACCCACGAGCAAGGGTAAGCTCGAGCGCTGGCACCGTACCGTGCGCGATCAGTTC
>NZ_NKFM01000030.1:0-11797 GCF_002223085.1 Burkholderia sp. HI2714
GCGGCGTGATCTTCCCGCCGTCGACGTACTGGCCGGAAATCCAGCGGATCTGCCGCAAGTACGACATCCTGCTGGTGGCCGACGAAGTGATCGGCGGCTTCGGCCGCACCGGCGAATGGTTCGCACATCAACACTTCGGTTTCGAACCCGATCTCATCACGATGGCGAAGGGCCTCACGTCGGGCTACGTGCCGATGGGTGCGGTCGGCATTCACGAACGCGTGGCGCGACCGATCATCGACAACGGCGAATTCAACCACGGCCTCACGTACTCGGGGCACCCGGTCGCGGCGGCCGTCGCGGTCGCGAACCTGAAGCTGCTGCGTGACGAAGGAATCGTCGAGCGCGTGAAGAACGACACCGGCCCGTACTTCCAGGCGCTGATGCGCGAAACCTTCGCGCGTCACCCGATCGTCGGCGAAGTGCATGGCCACGGCCTCGTCGCGAGCCTCCAGCTCGCCGAAGCGCCGGCCGAACGCCGCCGCTTCGCGAACGGCGGCGACGTCGGCACGATCTGCCGCGACTTCTGCTTCAACGGCAACCTGATCATGCGCGCGACCGGCGACCGGATGCTGCTGTCGCCGCCGCTCGTGATCTCGCGTCCGGAAATCGATGAACTCGTATCGAAGGCGAAAAAAGCAGTCGATGCAACCGCCCAGCAACTGGGTATTTCGTAACGGTTTTGCCTACAGGCGTGCGGCGGGCGCCGCACGCCGCCATAACCAGGGGAATTCCACCATGCGTGCCTGCTTTCTTCGCCAAGCCTGTTCTGTTGCCGCCCTTGCCGCCGCGGCCGCGTTCACGTCGGTCGCCAGCCCGACGGCACACGCGGCCGACGAGCTGAATGTCTACAACTGGTCCGACTACATCGCACCCGACACGATCCCGAACTTCCAGAAGCAGACGGGCATTCACGTCAAGTACGACAACTACGACAGCGACGACACGCTTCAGGCGAAGCTGCTGGCCGGCAGTTCGGGCTACGACATCGTCGTGCCGACGTCGAACTACATGGCCAAGCAGATCCAGGCCGGCGTGTACCAGAAGCTCGACAAGTCGAAGCTGCCGAACCTCGCGAACCTCGACCCGCTGTTGATGAAGATGATCTCGGATGCCGATCCGGGCAACCAGTACGGTGTGCCCTGGGCCTACGGCACGGACGGCATCGGCTACAACGCGCAGGCGGTGAAGAAGGCGCTCGGCGACAAGGCGCCGGTCGACAGCTGGGCCCTGGTGTTCGACCCGGCCAACATGGAAAAGCTGAAGAGCTGCGGCGTGTCGTTCCTCGACCAGGCCGTCGACGTGTTCGCCGCCACGCTGCAATACATGGGCAAGGATCCGAACAGCAAGAACCCCGGCGACTACCAGGCAGCCTTCGAAGTCCTGAAGAAAGTCCGCCCGTACATCACCCAGTTCAACTCGTCCGGCTACATCAACGACCTCGCGAACAACGACGTGTGCGTCGCGCTCGGCTGGTCGGGTGACGTCGGCATCGCGCATCGCCGCTCGGCCGAGGCGAAGCGTTCGTACGACATCAAGTTCGCGAATCCGAAGGAAGGCGGCCTGCTGTGGTTCGACGTGATGGTGATTCCGAAGGATGCGCCGCACCCCGAAGCCGCACTGAAGTGGATCAACTACGTATCCGATCCGAAGGTCAACGCGGCGATCACCAATACGGTGTTCTACCCGACCGCGAACAAGGCCGCGCACCAGTTCGTCACGCCGGCCGTCGCGCAGGACCCGACCGTCTACCCGCCTGAAGACGTGCTGAAGAAGATGGTGCTGATGAAGCCGATGCCGGCCGACATCCTGCGCCTCGAGAACCGCCTGTGGGCCCAACTGAAGACCGGCCACTGATCGCCCTGAATTCCGGCGGCGCAGGCGTCGCTTGACGCCTGCCCGCCTGAGATCCGCGGACCTCCGTCCGCCCGCGCGCGCCGCGCGCACTGTTCCATCCGGCACGAGCCGTCGCCCGTGAGTCGCGTCCTGCGCCTCGCGCGGGGACGCTCACGCCTGCAATCCGTGAAGAACGAATGGTGAATCCCATGCAATCGATACCCTCTTCCGCTGCTGCACGACAGACCCAACCGGCCCCCGCGGCCCGTACGCAAAACGACGCCTTCGTGCGCATCGAAAACGTCGTGAAGAAGTTCGGCGACAGCACCGCCGTCGACAACGTGAACCTGACGATCGCGAAGAACGAGCTGTTCGCGCTGCTCGGCAGCTCGGGCTGCGGCAAGTCGACGTTGCTGCGCATGCTCGCCGGGCTCGAGACGGCCACCTCCGGCAAGATCTTCGTCGACGGCGAGGACCTCGCGTCGCTGCCGCCGTACCGCCGCCCGGTGAACATGATGTTCCAGTCGTACGCGCTGTTCCCGCACATGACGGTCGAATCGAACGTCGCGTTCGGCCTGAAGCAGGAAGGCACGCCAAAGAACGAGATCAAGGAGCGCGTGGCCGATGCGCTGGCGCTCGTGCAGATGAGCAAGTACGCGCAGCGCAAGCCGCATCAGCTCTCCGGCGGCCAGCAGCAGCGTGTCGCGCTCGCGCGCTCGCTGGTCAAGCGCCCGAAGCTGCTCTTGCTCGACGAGCCGATGTCCGCGCTCGACAAGAAGATCCGTCAGAAGACCCAGCTCGAACTGGTGAACATCATCGAGAAGGTCGACGTGACCTGCGTGATGGTCACGCACGACCAGGAAGAAGCGATGACGATGGCCAGCCGCCTCGCGGTGATGAGCGAAGGCAAGATCGTGCAGATCGGCGCGCCGGGCGAGGTGTACGAGTTTCCGAACAGCCGCTTCTCGGCCGAGTTCATCGGCTCGACCAACCTGTTCGAAGGGCGTGTGGTCGAGGACGAGCCCGATCACATCTTCGTCGAAAGCGACGACCTCGAAGCGCGGATGTACGTGAGCCACGGCGTCACCGGCCCGCTCGGCATGCCGGTCGGCATCTCGGTGCGCCCGGAACGCATTCACGTGTCGCGCGAGAAACCCGGCACGAAACACAACTGGGCGCGCGGCGTCGTGACCGACATCGCCTACATGGGCAGCTACTCGCTGTACCACGTGCGCTTGCCGAGCGGCAAGACGGTCGTGTCGAACCTGTCGAGCTCGCACCTGATGAACGACAACGCGCCGGCGTGGAACGACGACGTGTTCGTGTCGTGGTCGCCGGCCAGCGGCGTCGTGCTGACGCAGTGAGGACGCCACGATGAGAACCTCCGCTTCCAATCCGTCCGCGCCGGTGCCGACCGGCGCCGCGAGCGCCGGCACCGGCCGCGCCCGCCCGGGCCGCATCGACTTCCTGTCGCGCTTCCTGCCGTCGGGCCGCAGCGTCGCGATCGGCGTGCCGTTCGTGTGGCTTGCCGTGTTCTTCGCGCTGCCGTTCGTGCTCGTGCTGAAGATCAGCTTCGCCGACCAGGTGATGGGCATCCCGCCGTACACGTCGCTCGTCGAGATCAAGGACGGCGTCGTGCACTTCGCGCTGCAGCTGTCGCACTACGCGTTCCTGCTGCAGGACGACCTGTACATCGCGACCTACCTCAGCTCGCTGAAGATGGCCGCCGTGTCGACGGTGCTGTGCCTGCTGATCGGGTATCCGATGGCGTACTACATCGCGCGCTCGGAACCGAACCGCCGCAACGTGCTGATGATGGCCGTGATGCTGCCGTTCTGGACGTCGTTCCTGATCCGCGTGTACGCATGGATCGGCATCCTGAAGGACGACGGCCTCCTGAACCACACGCTGATCGCGCTGGGCATCATCCACACGCCGCTGCGCCTCTATCACAGCGACGCGGGCGTCTACATCGGGATGGTCTATTCGTACCTGCCGTTCATGGTGATGCCGCTGTACGCGCACCTCGTGAAGATGGACCTCACGCTGCTCGAAGCCGCGTACGACCTCGGCGCGAAACCGTGGGTCGCGTTCACGCGGATCACGCTGCCGCTTTCGAAGAACGGGATCATCGCCGGCAGCCTGCTGGTGTTCATCCCGGCGGTGGGCGAGTACGTGATTCCGGAGCTGCTCGGCGGCGCCGACACGCTGATGATCGGCCGCGTGATGTGGGATGAATTCTTCAACAACATGGACTGGCCGATGGCGTCCGCGGTGACGGTCGCGATGGTGATGCTGCTGCTGGTGCCGATGGCGCTGTTCCAGTACTACCAGGTCAAGGAACTGGAGGACGCGAAATGATCAAGCCGAGCAAACCGCTGTCGACGGGCGTCCTCGCCTTCGGCTTCCTGTTCCTGTACATCCCGATCATCAGCCTCGTCGTGTACTCGTTCAACGAGTCGAAGCTGGTGACGGTGTGGTCGGGCTTCTCGCTGAAGTGGTACTCGGCGTTGCTGGACGACGACGAGCTGCTGACCGCCGCGTGGCTGTCGCTGAAGATCGGCCTCTTGACGGCCACCGCGTCGGTCGTGATCGGCACGTGGGCGGGCTTCGTGCTCGCGCGCTTCGGCCGCTTCAAGGGCTTCACGCTGTACACGGGGATGATCAACGCGCCGCTGGTGATCCCGGAAGTGATCCAGGGCATCTCGCTGCTGTTGCTGTTCGTTGCGCTGGAGCAGATGTTCGGCTGGCCGAAGGGGCGCGGGATGGTGACGATCTGGATCGGTCACGTGATGCTGTGCGTGTCGTACGTGGCGATCATCGTGCAGTCGCGCGTGAAGGAGATGAACAAGTCGCTGGAAGAGGCGGCGCTCGATCTGGGCGCGACGCCGCTGAAGGTGTTCTTCGTGGTGACGCTGCCGCTGATCTCGCAGGCGCTGCTGTCGGGGTGGCTGCTGTCGTTCACGCTGTCGATCGACGACCTGGTGCTGTCGGCGTTCCTGTCGGGGCCGGGCTCGACGACGCTGCCGCTGGTGGTGTTCTCGCGCGTGCGGCTGGGGCTGAACCCGGAGATGAACGCACTGGCGACGCTGTTCATCACGGCGGTGACGATCGGCGTGATCGTCGTGAACCGGATGATGATCGCGCGCGAGCGGCGCCGCATCGCCGACATGAAGGCGGCATTCGCGGTAGCGTGATGCGCCGCCTCCTGTTCCAAAGATAACAAGCACTGCAGACAAGCAAGACGCGCCGCCCCAGGGGGGGCGCGCGATTCGATTCCGATTTGACAGGCACACGACAAGGAGAATCCGCAATGAAGAAGAAACTGATCTGCCTGCTGGTGGCCGGCGCGTTACCGGGCATCGCGCTTGCCGACTCGACATCCGCCGAGATCAAGGCGCTGCAGGCGCAGGTCGCGGCGCTGCAGAAACAGATGAAGGCGATGCAGGCGCAACTGTCGGCGAAGGGCGGCACCGCGACCGCCCAGGCCGGCACGAAGGCAGGGGCCGGCGCCGCGCCGGCCGCCGTGGCCGTCGACCCGGGCTCGCCGGACTACGGCAAGGCGCAGGCCACGCTGACCAACGACGAGGTCGGCGAAATGAAGCAGCAGATCGCGAACCAGCAGCTGAAGGTCGACTCGCTGACGGACGCGGCCAACACGGGCCCGCTCGCCGGCCTGTCGGTGACGGGCTACATCGACCCGACCTACATATACAACCGCGCGGCCGGCACGTCGTCGTTCCTGTTCGCGAACCACGAGAACGCGTACAACTACTTCAACAGCACGTTCGGCGATCTCTACCTCGACATCAAGAAGACGTTCGGCGTCGGCCCGATGGCGCCGTCGGCGGAAATCACGCTGATGCCGAACCGCGGCAACGGCATCACGCTGCTGCAGAATTCGCGCGGCTCGATCACCGACAACCTGCTGAACACCGCGGTCATCAACGTGCCGATCACCGCCGAAACGACGCTGGTCGCCGGCCTGATCCCGAGCTTCGGCGGCTACGAGGTGCAGCAGTCGAACCAGATGCTCACGCTCACGCACAACCTGCTGTACGATTTCTCGGATCCGGGCAGCTACGTCGGTATCGGCGCGAACTACACGAAGGGCAATTGGGCGTGGAAGTTCTTCCTCGGCAACGAGCAGTACCGCACGTATGGTTCGGTCACGACGACGGGCACCAACGCGCTCGGCGATCCGATCACCACCAGCAACAAGGTGCCGACCTTCACCGCACGCGCGGACTACACGTGGTCGAGTGCGCTCGATCTCGGCGGTTCGTTCAACATCGGCCGCCAGACACTGTCGTCGGCACCCGTGACAGATCCGGTTACCGGCCAACAGATCGGCGTCAACTACGGCCCGGGTGGTGCAGCACCAAGCGCATACGGTTCGTTCTTCTTCGGTGAACTCGACGCGACCTACACGCTCGCCGACATTCAGTACAACGCGGAAGTCGACTACGGCCGTCAGCAGCATGCGGCGTTCAACGGCGGGCTCGCGCAGTGGTACGGCCTGTCGCTGCTCGCGCACCGCAAGTTCAACGCGCCGGTGGTCGGCCGCATGGGCGTGACGCTGCGCTACGACCTGCTCGCCAACTCGAAGAACGGGGGCGGCGGTGGCGGCATCGCGCTGAACGGCAACGGGATGGATCCGAGCAACGGCTTCGGCGTCGACGCGGACTGCCTCGCGATGTCGAAGGCCGGTGGCGGCCTGGGCTTCGAGTGCAAGGGGGCCGTGCGCCAGGATGTCGCGCTCGACCTGCTGTTCTATCCGACCCAGCAGATCACCGTGAAGGTCGAATACCGCCACGACTGGGCGAACAACAAGGTGTTCCTGCGCAACGACGGATCGTATGGCAAGTCCAACGACCTGCTCGCGACGCAGTTCATCTATTCGTTCTGATGCAGCCCGCGCGGGACGCCGTGCCGCGCCGTTTTTACCGGCCGGATGACGGTGCCCGATGCACCGCCGCCGGCTGCAACGAGGGAGTCGGATTCATGACGCAGTCTTTCACCCGCCGCGCCGACGCGCTCGCGCGCGACTCGTACTACGAAGCGACGGCCGTGCGCCCCGCCGTGGACGACCCGGCGCTCGACGGGACGATCGACGTCGACGTCTGCGTGATCGGCGCCGGCTTCGCGGGCCTGTCGACGGCGCTCGACTGCCGCGCACGCGGGCTGTCCGTCGCGGTGATCGACGCGCACCGGCCCGGCTGGGGCGCGTCGGGCCGCAACGGCGGCCAGGCGATCACCGGCTTCGCGAAGGACGAGGAGATCGAGCGGCAGCTCGGCGCCGACGGCGCGCGCGCCGCGTGGTCGCTGTCGCTCGACGGCGTCGCGCTGATCGCCGAGCGGATCGCGCGCCACGGAATCGACTGCGACTTCACGCGCGGCTACCTGACGGTCGCGACGAAACCGCGCCGCATCGACGACCTGCACGCGTGGATGGACGCCGCGACCCAGCGCTGGGGCCATCCGTCGCTGTCGTGGCTCGACACCGGCAAAATTCGCGCGCGCATCGCATCGACGCGCTATCTCGCAGGCGTCTACGATCCGCTGTCGGGCCACCTGCATCCGCTCAAGTACTGCCTCGGCCTCGCCGATGCCGCGCGGCGCGAAGGCGTCGCGTTGTACGCGAACACGCCCGCGCTCGACATCGTGCGCGGCGAGCGGCCCGTCGTGCGCACGCCAACGGGCGACGTGCGCTGCCGCTTCGTCGTGTCGTGCTGCAACGCGGGCCCCGGCGGCGTGCTGCCGGCCGCGACGGCCGCCCGCATCGCACCGATCGCGTCGTACATCATCGCGACCGAGCCACTCGGCCGGGCGCGCGCCGACGCGCTGATCGCGCAGCGCGAAGCCATGTGCGACAACAACTTCTTCCTCGACTACTTCCGGCTGTCGGCCGACCACCGGATGCTGTTCGGCGGCCGCGCGAATTCGGCCGGCGCATCGCCCGCCACGCTCGCCGAAACGATCCGGCGCCGCATGGTCGGCGTGTTCCCGCAGCTAGGCGACGTGCGCGTCGACCACGCGTGGGGCGGCTTCGTCGACGTCACGCGCAACCGCGCGCCGGATTTTGGCGCACTCGATCCGAACTTCTTCTACGTCCAGGGCTTCAGTGGCCACGGCGTCGCACTCACCGGCATCGCCGGACGCGCGGTCGCCGGTGCGATCGCGGGCGACACGCGCGCGTTCGACCTGTTCGCGCGCATGCGTCACCGCCGCTTCCCCGGCGGCGACGCGTGGCGGCAACCCGCGCTCGAACTCGGGATGCTGTACCACCGCGTGCGCGAGCTGTTCTGAGCCCCTCTTTCTCCGTTCTCCTGACCATGCAGACATTCGCCAACCAGCCGCACGTCGCGTCCTACTACGCGGCGACCGCCAACGATACGACCCGCCACGCGCCGCTCGCCGGCACGATCGATGCCGACGTGTGCGTGATCGGCGCGGGCCTCACGGGCCTGTCCACCGCGCTCAATCTCGCCGAGCGCGGCCATTCGGTGACCGTGCTCGAAGCGTCGCGGGTCGGATGGGCGGCGAGCGGCCGCAACGGCGGCCAGCTGATCGGCGGGTTCGCGTGCGACATCGACACGTTCGGGCAGTTCATGCCGGAAGGCGACGTGAAGCGCATCTGGGACATGGGGCTCGAAACGTTGTCGCTCGTGAAGTCGCGCATCGCACAGCACGACATCGACTGCGCGCTGGTGCCCGGCTATCTCACCGCCGCGAACACCGAGCGCGATGCCGACGGGCTGAAGCGCTGGCGCGACGAAGCCGCGAAGCGCTTCGGCTACGACCGCTTCCACTTCGTCGAAGCCGACGAACTCGGTGACTACGTGCAATCCGAGCGCTATTGCGGCGGCCTGTACGACCCGGACAGCGGCCACCTCCATCCGCTCAACTACACGCTCGGCCTCGCCCGCGCGGCGACCGAGGCGGGCGTGCGCATCCACGAGGACAGCTGCGTGACGCGCGTGCGCGACGTCGCGGGCGGACATGTGGTCGAGACGAGCGGCGGCAACGTGCGCGCGCGCTTCGTCGTGCTCGCGTGCAATACCTTCGTCGGCACGCTCGCGCCCGCGCTGTCGAAGAAGATCATGCCGGTCGGCACCTACGTGATCGCGACCGAGCCGCTCGGCGACGCGCGCGCCGCCGCGCTGATGCCCGCACGCGCGGCGATCTGCGACAGCCGTTTCGTGCTCGATTATTTCAGGCCGGCGCCCGACACGCGGCTCGTGTGGGGCGGCAAGGTCAGCTATTCGACGCGGGAGCCGCGCGATCTCGCGGCGGCGATGCGCGCGGACATGCTGAAGACGTTCCCGCAGTTGGCGGACGTGAAGGTCGATTACGCGTGGGGCGGCTTCGTCGACATCACGATGAACCGCGCGCCGCACTTCGGCCGCATCGCGCCGACGATGTATTTCGCGCAGGGGTTCTCGGGGCACGGCGTGAACACGACCGCGCTCGCGGGCAAGCTGATCGCCGAGGCGATCAACGGACAGGCGAGCCGCTTCGACCTGTTCGACAAGATCCGCCATCGCGACTTCCCCGGCGGCGAGGCATTGCGCACGCCGGCGCTGGTGCTCGCGATGAGCTGGTACCGGCTGCTCGACGCGTTCGGCGTGCATTGAGCGGCGGCCGCATCAACGAGACACGGCCGCGCCGACACGCAGCCGTTCGTTTGCCGCCGTGCGCTGACGCGCCCCGCTAATCCGCCACCTTCTGCCGCATCGTCACGAACTCCTCGGCCGCGGTCGGGTGAATGCCGATCGTGTCGTCGAACTGCGCCTTCGTCGCGCCCGCGCGAATCGCGATCGCGATGCCCTGGATGATCTCGCCCGCATCGCGGCCGACCATGTGCGCGCCGACCACGCGCTGGCTGTCGCGCGCGACGACCAGCTTCATCAGCGTGCGCTCGTCGCGGCCCGACAGCGTGTGACGCAGCGCCTTGAACGACGTGCGGTAGATATCGACGTCGCCATCGTACAGGTCGCTCGCGGTCGCCTCCGTGAGGCCAACCGTCGCGACCTCGGGCTGGCTGAACACCGCCGACGGCACCCATTCGTGATCGGCCGCGACGCGCGACCCGCCGAACAGCGTGCGGGCGAGCAGCCCGCCGTCGCGTGTCGCGACCGGCGTGAGCTGCGGCCGCGACGTGACGTCGCCGATCGCGTGGATCGACGGCACCGACGTCGCCGAATACGCATCGACGGCGATCGCGCCACGCGCGTCGAGCATCACGCCCGCCTGCTCGAGCCCGAGGCCGTCGACGTTCGGCACGCGGCCGGTCGCATAAAGCACCTGGTCGTACGGCCCGTGCCGCGCAGCGCCGACGCGCACGCTCAGCGTGCCGTCGTCCGCGCGCTCGATCGACTCGACCACCGAGCGTCCATGGATCGTGACACCCTGTTTCGTCATCTCGTCGGTCAGGAACTGGCGCACGTCGTCGTCGAAGCCGCGCAGGATCTTCTCGCCGCGATAGAACAGGTCGACGTGGCTGCCGAAGCCGTTGAAGATGCCCGCGAACTCGACCGCGATGTAGCCGCCGCCGACCACCGCGATGCGCTTGGGGCACGCGGCAAGCGACAGCGCCTCGCGCGACGTGATCGCATGCTCGATGCCGGGCCGCGCCGGCATCGACGGACGCGAGCCGGTCGCGATCGCGATGTGGCGCGCGCGGATCGTGCGTTCGCCGATCGCGACCGTATGCGCATCGACGAGCGTCGCGCGCCCCGCGTGCATCTCGACGCCCGATTGCCGCAGCAGGTTGATGTAGATGTCGCTGAGCCGGTTGATCTCGCGATCCTTCGCGGCGATCAGCGCGGGCCAGTCGAGCGTGCCGGCACCGAAGGTCCAGCCGAAGCCCTTCGCGTCCTCGACTTCATGCGGGTAGTGCGATGCGTAGACGAGCAGCTTCTTCGGAATGCAGCCGCGCAGCACGCAGGTGCCGCCGATCTGCTCTTCTTCCGCTATGCCGACACGCGCGCCGTAAGACGCGGACATGCGTGCGAGCCGCACGCCGCCCGAGCCGGCGCCGATGACGAACAGGTCGTAGTCGAAATCCATCGCATTCCCTCATCGCAGTTCGGACGAGGGCACGATAGCAAGATTCCGGCATTCTTGCGGCGCACGGTGCAGCCCGGCGCGCGCCCAATAAAAAACGGCGAGAGACGTTGCCTCTCGCCGGTCAAACCAGCTGCCGGGTGTGTCATGCGTCACCGATCGACCGCATGCCCGACCTGCCGGCTGCGCGGCACCGGTCCGCCCGGGCGCGCCCACGGCCGGACCAGCCGCCATGCTCATGCCTGCGACGTGTCGCTGCCGTCCGTCGCCTGCGTGTCGTCTGCAGCCTGTTCGGGCTGGTCTTCCTTTTTCTTCTCGAGCATGCCTTCGATCGCTTCCGCACCCTTGAAGCCGGCGACGGCGGCGGCCGCCTTGGTCAGCAGGCCCGCATCCGGATCCAGCTTTTCCGCGCCTTCGACAGCGGCGACCGCGCCAGCGATTTCACCCACGGTGTTCAGGATACCCATCGTCATCCCCTTTCAAGAAAATCGTGAGCGCATCGTCCCACGAAAAAAAACCGGCAGACCGCGATTGTCATCACCGGATACACAAGTTACGCACCAGGCCGGCCGCACTCGCCGAGCGCAACCGGAACGACGCACGCGCGCGCCAGGCGGCACGCAACGGGCGATGCACGCAGCGTAGCGGAAAGCCGTCGCGCGCACTGTAAAAGTATGTTCTGGATTGCCGACGAAACCCTTACGGCGCGGGGATCTCGTGATGAAGCATTCGCCGAATCGTCGTGCGCGCGCATGAAGGTCGCGTGATCGGGATAGGGGCGGTCAGAGAGTCTGACCGATCCCCTCCCACACCACCCGGCATGCGGGTCCGCACCGGGCGGTTCGAGCAGTTGAGGTCATGAGAGTCGGGGTACGCCAAGACGGTCGAAGTA
>NZ_NKFM01000031.1:0-9863 GCF_002223085.1 Burkholderia sp. HI2714
CGATTTACGCTCCACGCTTCCTTCCCACACTCGGTCACCCTCATGCAGTTGCGCTTCACTTCATTTGCCGTGATCAACTTATGGCGGGACTTCCACCCGCAGGAATGCGCCCATGCTGGGCGCACACGAAAAAAAAGAGGCGCCTCGCGGCGCCCCTTCGATGCAGGCCGGACGAAGCCGGCCCATGCGTTCCGACGTTCGTCAGAAGATATTGCGCAGGCCGATCGCGATGCCGGTCTGGTTGCTGCGACCCGGCAGCTCGACGTTCGCCGCGCCGTTCGTCTTGTTGAAGTCGACAGTGCCGTAGACTTCCGTGCGCTTGCTGAGCGCGTACTCGGCGATGCCGACGATCGCGTAGCGGTTGCCGCTCGCGAGCGTGCCGTTGGTGGTCATCGCATTGCGCATGTGGTCGTAGTAGAACGCGCCCGTCAGTGTCAGCGGCGCGCTGACCTGCCAGCTCACGCCCGCGAACGGACCGTCGTCGATCCGGCCGGTGCCCTTCGCGACCGGAATCGTCTGCTGTGCGAGCAGGCTGTCGACGAAGCCCGTGTCGTCCTTCGAGCGCAGGTAGCCCGCGTAGATCTTCGCCTTGCTGAACGCATACACGACGTTCGCGTGGTAGATCGTCTGCTTGCGCGCCGAGTTGTCGCTGTTCTGCTGCGCGCCGGCCGCGATGCTGAGCGGGCCCATCACGTACGACAGCGACACGCCCCAGGCATTGCCCTTGCCGAGCGAACCCGGGATCTGGCCCGAGAAGCCGCCCGCGCCGGTCGATTCGTAGTTGGTGCCGGTCGAGTACATCGCCTTCGCGGTCAGGCCTTCGAACTTGCCCGTGTACTTGATCTGGTTGTCCGCATACAGGCCGCCGCCGAGTGCGACCGGCAGCCACGCGTTTTCGAGGTAGTTACCGACCGTCAGCGGATCGTAGGTATCCGACAGCAGGTCGAACAGCGGGGTCTTCTGACGGCCGAGGGTCACCGTGCCGTACGGGCTCTGCAGGCCGACGTACGCTGCGCGGTTGAACAGGCGGCCGCTGTCGGCGAAGGCACCGTTCTGCAGGTTCACGCCGCTCTCGAGGTTGAACACGGCCTTCAGGCCGCCGCCGAGGTCTTCCGTGCCGTAGATGCCGAAGCGGCTGTTCGTGATCGCGCCGTTGGTCATCGACAGCAGGCCGTCGTTCTTGGCGTTGGCGTTGGTCAGGTAACGGATGCTGGCGTCGGCGACGCCCCAGAGCGTGACCGAGCTTTGTGCGGCCGCGTACTGGCTGGCAAATGCGAGCGCGGCGCCCCCTGCGATGGCTGCGAGTCGGGTGGTCTGCTTCATGAGCTTTCCTTTTTGTAGGTGTCTCCATTCATGGCCGGCCGCGTGCGCAGCCGGGTGGCGATCGCTCACGTTCTTGGCGCGCGCGATGTGGGCTGAATCATATGACGACTGCAATCGCTGAAAGAAATTGAAATGCGCGGCAATCGCGCGATTGTCGTCCGGGAACAACGGTTCGCGCGGCGGGCCCGCCCGCGCGGCGCGGCGCGGCGCGGGGCGGCAAGGTTCGGCGATGGTGCGACGCGGTCACGCCGATCGTGGCGAAATGGTCGGCGCGATCGGTGCAGCGGGTTGCGGGTTGCGGGTTGCGGGTTGCGGGTTGCGGGTTGCGGGTTGCGGGTTGCGGGTTGCGGGTTGCGGGTTGCGGGTTGCCGCCTGCCATCAGGCCGTTTGCGTCGCCCCGTCGCTGCCGTCGCCCGCGTCGTCGTTACCGCCCTCGCCGCCCGCACCGCCGTTCCCCGCGCGGCGCCACGCACGCCGCACGATTTCCGCGAACGCGCCGACGAGCAGCAGCACGGCGCCCCACAGCGCGACCTCCGGCACGAGCCGCGTGACGAGGCCGCCGACCACCGCCCCGGCCAGGAAGCAGAAGCTGATCGTCGCGAGCAACGCCGAGTCGTGCAGCGCACCCGCGTCGTAGCGCGGGATCAGCCCGACGAACAGCTTCTGCGCGGCGCGCCGCAGGTTGCCGGTAGTCATCACCGACGTGTACGACAACTCCTCGAGATGCGTGAACGACAGCGTCTGCAGCGTCGCGACGAACGAGATGCCCGGAATCAGCCACGCACTCGACACGCCGACGAGGCCGCTCGCGGCGACGCCGAGAAAGGCGATCTCGACGAGCAGGCTCGCGAACGCCGTGTGCTTCATCCAGCCGCGCTGCGCGGCAAGCCCGAGCAGGTGCGCGACGAACACCGCGATCGTGAAGCCGACGAGCGGCGGCACGTGATGCAGCGCGGCGGCCCATTCGCCGGCCGACAGGTTGATTCCGAGCAGCGCGACGTTGCCGGTCATCGTGTTCGCGAACACGTGGCCGTGGCCGACATACGTGTACGCGTCGAGGTAGCCGCCGGACAGCGTCAGCAATGCGGCGACAGTGAGATTGCGGCTGGCGCCGTCGAGATCCATCGAGCCTCCCGTGAAGATTCGCGCCAGTATGGCGCACGGGCGGTCAAAGTGCGCCGCTCACTGCCCGATGCCCGTCAGGCCAATCAGCGCGCCGCCCGCGAGCAGCCACAGCGGATGGATGCGCGTGCGCCACGCGAGCACCGCGCACGCGGCCGTGATGCCCCACTGGATCGCGGTGCGGTTCGATGCCTCGGAGATCAGCACCGCGCTCGCCGCGACGAGCCCGGCGGTGACCGGCATCATCCCCTGCTGCACGTAGCGGCGCCACGGCCGGTCGCGAAAGCGCTCCCACGCGTGCAGCGCGAGCACGGTGACGATCGACGACGGCCCGAACTTCGCGAGCGACGCGACCAGCAGCCCGCTCCAGCCGGCCACGTGCCAGCCCACCAGCGACACGATCATCATGTTCGGCCCGGGCGCGGCCTGGGCCAGCGCGAACAGCGCGGTGAACTCGTGCGCGCTCATCCAGTGATGGACGTCGACGACCTGCCGCTGCATCTCCGGCAGGATCGTGTTGCCGCCGCCGAACGCGAGCAGCGACAACTGGCTGAAGATCGTCGCGATGGCGATCAGCGTGTCGTTCATGACCGGTCTCCTCGCTGCGTGTCGCGCGCCGCGGCCGGCGCCGGCTGCGGCGTGCCCGCGGTGCGGCGCCGCGACGCGAGCCAGATGCTGACCGGCGTCAGCACGAGCATCGCGGTCAGCAGCGGAATGCGCAGCACCGCGATCGCGACGAACGCGAGCGCCGCAATGCCGGCCGCCGCACGCGCATGCCGCAGCGGCTTCACGACCTTCACGGCCATCGCGACGAGCAGCCCGGCCGCCGCCGCGGCGAGCCCCGCGAACAGGTGCTGCACGCGCGGATCGTTCTGCGTCTTCGCGTACAGCACGCCGAGCGCGACGACGACGAGCGTCGGGCCCGCGATCAGCCCGAGAATGCCGGCGAACGCGCCGGCGACGCCGCGAAAGCGCATGCCGACGGCCACCGACAGGTTGATCACGTTGCCGCCCGGCAGGAACTGGCACAGCCCGAGCAGATCGGTGAATTCGTCGGCGGAGAGCCACTTGCGCTCTTCGACGATGGTGCGCCGCGCGAACGGCAGCGCGCCGCCGAACGACATGAGGCCAAGCGACAGGAAACCGGTGAACAGCTCGGCGAGGCCGACGCTGCGGGGTGAAGCGGCCGGCGGCGGGGCGGCCGGCGGAGAAGCGGATTGCATGGGGTTCCTTATCAAACGGTGACCCGAGGTTACCGCCGTTCGGAATACCGGCAAAACGATTTTATCGGCGCGCCCTTGTGATCTAGAATCACAAGCATGGCACGCGATCTCCCGCCCTTTTCCGCGCTTCGGGCCTTTGAAGCCGCGGCACGACATGAAAGCTTCAGCGCCGCCGGCGACGAGCTGCATGTGACTCACGGTGCCATCAGCCGGCAGATCGCCGGGTTCGAGGCCTGGCTCGGCAAGCCGGTGTTCCACCGCTACGGCAAGCGCGTGAAGCTCACCGACGAAGGCCGCCGCTATCTGGACACCGTGCGCGCGGCATTCGACAGCATCGCGCTCGCGACCGAGCAGTTGCGCAACACGGGCGCGGCACGCGTGCTGCGCATCAATGCGCTGCCGACCTTCGCGATGAAATGGCTGCTGCCGCGCCTGTCGCGGTTCCAGCGCGACGTGCCGAACGTCGAGCTGAAGCTGTCGACGTCGAACGCGCCGCTCGACACGCTCGACGGCTTCGATGTCGCGATCCGCCGCGGCCCCGGCCACTGGCCGAACTGCACGAGCGGGCACTTCCTCGACGAAAGCGTGATTCCGGTCTGCAGCCCCGCGCTGCTCAAGCGCGCGCCGATCGCGCGCGCGGACGATCTCGCGCGCCATGTGCTGCTGCATTCGGATACGCGGCCGGAAGGCTGGCGCGACTGGTTCGCGGCGGCCGGCGTGGCGATGAAGGGACGCAAGCGGCAGTCGTTCGACCACTTCTACCTGGCGCTGCAGGCGGCCGTCGACGGCCTGGGCGTCGCGCTCGGCCCGTTGCCCCTGATCGACGACGAGCTCGCGAGCGGCCGGCTGGTGATGCCGCTGGAGGGACCGCGCATCGCGACGCGCAGCTACTGGTGGATCGCGCCGCGCGCGCCGGCGGACGATCCGCTCGTCGCGCAGTTCTGCGCGTGGCTGCAGACGCAGTCGAACGTCGGCGCGTAGCGCCTCGACGGTCGACGCAAAAGACAACGCGGGCGGCAGGACGCCGCCCGCCGGAAGCTCAGACCACCGGGCCCGGTTCCTTTTCCTTGCGCAGGATCGCGTACAGGATGATCGCGCCGAACGTCGCGGTGCCGATCCCGCCGAGCCCGAAGCCGCCGATCTTCAGCGAGAAGTCGCCGGCGCCGAGCACCAGCGTGACGGCCGCGACGATCAGGTTGCGGTTGTCGGAGAAGTCGACCTTGTTGACGACCCAGATCCGCGCGCCCGTCACCGCGATCAGCCCGAACACGACGATCGACACGCCGCCGAGCACCGGGCCCGGAATCGTCTGGATCACCGCGCCGAACTTCGGCGAGAAGCCGAGCACGATCGCGATCACCGCGGCGACCGCGAACACGAGCGTCGAGTAGATCCGCGTGACGGCCATCACGCCGATGTTCTCCGCGTAGGTCGTCACGCCCGTGCCGCCGACGCTGCCCGACACGATCGTCGCGAGCCCGTCGCCGATGAATGCGCGGCCCACGTAGCGATCGAGGTTGGTGCCCGTCATCGCGCTGACGGCCTTGATGTGGCCGAGGTTTTCCGCGACCAGGATCACTGCGATCGGCGCGAGCATCAGCATCGCGTGCGGATCGAACACCGGCGCGCGGAAGCTCGGCACCCCGAACCAGGCCGCCTGCCCGACGATCGAGAAATCGATCGGCTTGCCGAGCCCCATCCCGTTGGTCGCGACCGCGTAGATCGCGTAGGCGATCACCAGCCCGACCAGGATCAGCAGGCGCTGCACCATGCCGCGCGAGAACACCGCGACGCCGCCGACGCACAGCACCGTGACGAGCGCCATCACCGATTCGAAGGTCGACGCGGACACGCCCTTGACCGCGATCGGCGCGAGGTTCAGCCCGATCACCGCGACCACCGCGCCGGTCACGACGGGCGGCATCAGCGTCTCGATCCAGCGCGTGCCGATCGCCTGCACCAGCAGGCCGAGCGCGACGTACACGACGCCGCACGCGACGATCCCGCCGAGCGCGACCGGGATGTTCGGGTTCGGGCCGCTGCCGCCGTAGCCGGTCACCGCGATCACGAGGCCGATGAACGCGAAGCTCGAGCCGAGGTAGCTCGGCACGCGGCCGCCGACCAGCACGAAGAACAGCAGCGTGCCGATGCCCGACATGAAGATGCACAGGTTCGGGTCGAAGCCCATCAGCAGCGGCGCGAGCACGGTCGAGCCGAACATCGCGACGACGTGCTGCACGCCCATCGCGACCATCTGCGGCCACGCGAGGCGCTCGTCGGGGCCGACCACGCGCGAGGCCGCGCCGGTCGATTGCACCCGCCAGCGCGGGAAGTAGGAATCGGACATGGGGGAAAAGGGCTCCTGTCGGTCGCCGGCTGCGGAGGATGCGCCGGGTCTGGAATCTGGCGCGAGTTTACGGAGCGGAAATGGGGCTGGCAAGCAGGCTGAGAAGGGGGCTGAAAAGCGGACTGAAAAGCGGGCCGCCGAGCGGGGCCAGCGTGCACGATGCGCGGCTTGCCGCATGTGCGAAACGGGGCACGATGGTGCACCCGGGGGAAGCGCCCGCCCGTGCGGGGACAGGCGCGGGCGGCGACCGACGCCGGCCGCGACGCAAGCGGGCGCTCACATCGCGGCCGGCGCGGCTGACATCAGGGGTTGATGTACTGGAACAGCGACAGGTTCTGCAACTGCGCGTACGCCTTCTGCGAGCCCGTCAGCGCGTTCTGCATCTGCAGGAACTGGCTGATCGTCGTCACCATGTTGGTGCTCGTCAGGTCGGACAGGTTGCTGGTGACCTGCAGCGACGCGGTCTGGTTGACGGCCTGCATCGCCTTGACTTCCTGCTCGCGGCCACCGACCGATGCCTGAATCGTCGTGACGTTGCGCATCGTGTTGCCAAGCTTGGTCGAGCCGGTCATCAGCGCGTTCTTCAGCGCCGCGCCCGCCACCGCGTTGCCCGTCACGGGCGTCTTCAGCGCCGCGATCATCGCGTCGAGCGTCGAGAACACGTCCGAGCCGCCGCTCGCCTGCGGCGCCGGCTCAACAGCAAACTTGTCGCCGGCGGCCGGCGTGCCCGACACCGCCACCGTCATTCCGCTGCCGAGCGAGATCGCCGCGCCCGACGAATAGGCCTGCGCCGGCGTGGTGGTTGGCGGGCTGACCGAGTTGTCGGTCACGGTGTAGGTCGGCGCGGCGGCCGTGCCGCCAAAGGTGATCAAGAACTGATGGCCGTTCGTCGCGATCGACGGGTTCGTCACCGTGACCGCGCCGATCGTGCCGGTGCCCGTGTTGCCCGCGCCGGCCGACGGCACCGGCGAGCTGCCGATCGCCGGCACCGACATGAAGACGGCCGCGCCCGTGTCGCCCTGCGACACGGTGCTCGAATCGGCGATCTGCACCTGGCGCGTACCGGTGTCGCCGACATAGACGACGCTGCCGCTCGCCGTCGTCGAAAACGGCGCCGCCGAATTCTTCGTGCCGGCGAACAGGTAGTTGCCCGCACCGTCGTTGGTGTTCGCAAGCGTCATCAACTGGTCGCGGTAACCCTGCAGTTGCGTTGCAAGCGCCGAGCGGTCGCTGTCGGACATCGAACCGTCGCCGGCGCGCACGAGCTGCGACTGCGTGTTCGTCAGCACGGTGCTCACGTTCTGCAGCGTCTGGTCCTCGGCCTGCAGTGACGCGAGCGCCGCGTTCTGGTTGGTCGCGTACTGCGACAGCGTCGCCGACGTCATCGACAGCTGCACGGCCTGCGCCGCGCCGGCCGGATTGTCCGCCGCCGTCTGCAGGCTCACACCGCTCGAGATCTGCTGATACAGCTGCGCAAGCTGGGTCTGCTGATCGTTCATTTGTGAAACGTTCAGCTGGAAGAACTGGGCGCTGGAAATCCGCATCGCTTCTATCCTTCGAATCCGGTCAATTGAACAGGCCGAGCACGGTCTGGAACAGCGTCGCCGCCGTCTGGATCACCTTCGCGTTCGCCTGGTAGAACTGCTGGTACTGCATCAGGTTGGCCGCTTCCTCGTTCGTGTTCACGCCCGACACCGACTGCTGCGCCTGGGTGATCTGGCCGATCAGCCCGGTCTGCGCGGCGCTCGACGATTTCAGCTGGGTCGTCGTGTTGCCGATGCCGTTCACGTAGCTCGCATACGCGCCCGTGAGCGTCATCGTGCCGTTGCCGAACGCCTTCGCGTTGACCAGCTTCGACAGCGCGAGCGCGTTGGAGCCATCGCTTGTGCCGCCCGCATACGGCCCGATCGTGAACGAGTCGCCGGTCGCCGGTGCGCCGGACAGCGTGACGCTCACGCCGTTGAGCGCGCCCGCGGCCGTTCCCGACATCGTCATCGTCGCACCGGCTGCCGGATCGTACGGGACGGTGTCCGTCGGGGTGTTGATCGTGACCGACTTCGGCGGCGTGGTGCCGATCGTCACCGTGGTGCCGACCGGGAAACCCGTCAGCGTCTTCGCCGTCGCGTCATAGGTCAGCTTGGTCGTCGGCACTTGATAGCCCGCGGTGACGCCGCCCAGCGTGATCTTGCCCGTGCCGGTGTTGGTGCTCGCCGCCGACGTGACGGCCGGCGATGCTGCCGCGATCGCCAACGCGCTCGTCGTGGCGAGGCCGAAGCCGTTCAGCGCGCCGCGCGTCGGCAGCACGGTGAACTTGTCACCGGCACTCATCGAGCCAGACGGGATCGAGAAATTCAGCCCGCCGAGCGAAACCGGCATCGGCCCCGCCTTCTGGTCGACCACCGCGCCGCTCGCGCGGTCGGTCAGCGTGTAGTTCGCGCCGTCGAACGACAGCGTGTAGTCGCTCGTCGTCGGCTGCGACGCGTTCGCGAACGACACGGACAGCGACGCGTTGCCGGTATTGCCCTGGTTCGCGTACACGGTCGGCGACGGCGTCGAGAACAGGTTGCCGCCCTTGTTGCCCGACAGGTCGATGCCGAGCGCGTTCTGCGCGTTGACCTGCGCGGCGAAGCTGGTCGCGATCGCGCCGAGCTGGGCCTGTGCGGGGTCGAGCGTCTGGCTGCGGAACGCGAGCAGGCCGCCGAGCGTGCCGCCCGACAGCGACGAATCGGGCAACGCCTGGTTCGGCCCCTGCGGCTTCGCGCCGGCGATCCCCTGCGACACGACGGTCAGTTCGCTCGGATCCGACGGCGACGTGACGGCCGCAAGCTGGTAGCTCTTGTCGGCGACGACGAGCGGTTGGCCACCCGACATGAACACGCTGTAACCGCTGTCGTTGCGCACGACCTGGATACCGGCCAGGCCCGACAGGTTCGACACCGCGAGGTCGCGCTGGTCCAGCAGTTGGTTCGGCGGCTGCCCCTGGCTGCTCGCCGCCGCGATCTGCTGGTTCAGCTGCGCGATCTGCGCGGTGTACGTGTTGATCTGCGACACGGTGCTGGTGAGCTGCGTGTTCACGCTCTGGCGCAGCGCGTCGTACTGCTGGCCGGCCGCGTTGAGCTGGTTGGCCAGCGTCTGCGCGTTGCTGATCGCGGTCTGCCGCACCGACGGGTCGGACGCGTTGTTCGCGACGTTCTGCAGCCCGGTGAAGTAGCTCGTGATCCCGGTCGAGATCCCCGCCGTCGGGCTGCCGATGTAATTGTTCAGCTGCGCGACGAGCGTGTACCACGTCGACAGCGCGCCGCCCTGCGTCTGCGCGGTGTTCAGCTGGTCGCTCAGGTACTGGCTGTACTGCCGCTGCACGGTGACGGTGTTCACGCCTTGCGGCATGTAACCGCTGCCCGAGTATTGGCTGCTCGCTTCCGCATACACGGGCCGCTGGACCGAATAGCCGGGCGTCGCCGCGTTGCTGATGTTGTTGCTGGTCGTCGTGAGGCCCCAGAGCGCGGCATTCAGGCCGCTGACGCCGAGGTTCATGAGTGTGTTGGACATGCGCGATCCTGATGAGCCGGCCGCGCGTCGCGGCCGCCGGGTTGCGTGACTCCCGGTATAACGGCCGCCGATCGAAAAAATTGAGGGAAAAAATGCGCGCGCGACGCGCACGTGCGCGTCGCCGGTTCAGGCGCGCGGCCGAGGGTGCCGCAAACGCCGTGCGGGCCGCCCCGGGGGGTGCCCCTATGTCTTTCGTCAAGCGTTAGGGGCTGACTTGGGTTGGTAAATGGTGCCGTCGCGCAGCATGGCGAACAGGACGTCGCAGCGTCGCCGTGCCAGCGCGATGAGTGCCTGGTTGT
>NZ_NKFM01000078.1:0-9816 GCF_002223085.1 Burkholderia sp. HI2714
GCGCTGTCGCGCCGAACAGATCGATCACCTGCGCAGCAATGCCTTCACGATTGCGATGCGCGAACAGCGGCGCCATCGTAGCTTCGAGCTGCGCCCACGGCATGCGCGTCGCGAGCACCGCAAGCGGATGGCGCAGGTCGATCATCGAATCAAGGCGGCTTCGGAAGAAATCGTCGGTCATGTCGGCGCGCTCCAGCTCCCAGGTTCTAAATCAGATCGATATTCGTTCTGGGAGTTCGCAGCATATCCGGCTCCCGGCAATCCCTTGCAGGGCTTGGTTCCACTATGTTTTGCATGTCCGACCAGTTAAGGGGTCCGAAATTCGCGGGCAAGCTCAATCAGCTCATCGGGGAACAGCTTCGGCGTCTTCGGGGTCTTGATCTTCTTGGTTACAGTTGCTTCGGTCATAGGACGTTGTTTCCGTTATCGTCTCATGTCCTCGGCACACTAAAATTCTGACAGGCTCGCCGGAGGCTTTGTCTGACGATTCGGCCTGCGACGTCTCGACAACGCTCGCGTTCTCGACCTGCTCCAGCCACACCAAGAGCCGCAGCACTTCGTCAAGCTCATCCAGGCTCACGAAGTCGTAGCGCCGATGACTGGCGAAGATGCGCCGCGCCAATCTCACGTCAGTCACAACCGGCACCCCCATCTTCTCGGCATAGGCGCGCACCGCCAGTGCGCGCTGATTGGTCTCCAGCACAGATATCAAGACAATCGACGACAGCTCCGGCTTGAAGAAAATGCCTACGGCGATATGCGTGGGGTTGGCGATGATGAGACGCGAGTTCTTCACATCCGATTTCACCTGCTCGGACAGAATTTCTATGTGCATCTGGCGCCGGCGCGACTTGATCTCGGGATTGCCGTCCTGCTCCTTCATCTCGCGCTTGACCTCCTGCATATCCATCTTCATGTCCTTCATGAACAGGAGGTATTCGGCGACGGCATCCAGAATCAGCACCGTCACGATGCAGACCAGATACAGCAGCACCATCGACAGGAGCAACTTGCGCCACACCATCGCCATGTCCGCCGGGCTTCCATGGACCTGGGAAAACAGCAGAACCTTGTGCTTGTGCCAAACCACTGCCACCGCCACGACGAAGCCCATCAGGTAAAGCAGCGCCTTCACCGCCTCCTTCACCGTCCGCAGGCTGAACAGCTTCTTGAAGCCGTTTACCGGATTGAGCGCAGATAGGTTGAACTTCACCGCCTCACTGGCCAGCACAAAGCCTGTCTGCAGCAGCGTAGGCAGCGCAGACGCCACAACGCACAGCAGCAAGATGGGCAACAACAGTTTGAGACCCAGCCAGAACACCGCCTGCGCATACCCGCGCATGTCCTGCCGAAAGCCATCTTCCAGCACCCGGCGGAACGCCCCCATCAGCTCCACCAAGGAGCCGAAGGACACCAAGTACGCAACGCCGAACAACGTGAGGCAAGCCACGATCAGATCGCGGCTCTTGAACGATTGCCCTTTCTTGGCAGCGTCTTGCAAGCGTTTGCGCGTGGGCTTCTCGGTCTTGTTCGCCATGTCAGCGTCCCTCACCCTGCAGCCAGGCCGGTACCGCCGAGGCGGGGAATGCCAACTGCGCTACCCGGTCCGGCATCACTGGACTGAAATAGATCAACATGATCAACAGCGCGATAGCACTCTTCACCGTCAGCGATACCGAGAAGGCATTCATCTGTTGCGCGAAGCGCGACAACAACCCCAAAACCACCTCAGACAACAGCAATGCGGCGACCACGGGACTGGCCAGAACCAGTGCTTGCGCGACGATCTGGTTAACCAATCCCAGCAACGGCGGCAACGCCGGCGTGCAAGCACCCATCGGATCGCACAACTTGTAGCTCCGCGAAATCACGTCCACCATTAGCATCATGCCGCCACCTTGCAGGTAGACGGCAGCGGCGAACAGGTTGAACAGATTGGCCAGTTCCGAGGTATCGACGCCGTTGGCCGGGTCAATGCTGCTGCTTAGCGTGGCGCCGCGCTGGTTGTCGATGACGCTACCCAGCGCGTGGAACACCCAGAACGGCCACGCCAGCAAACATGCCAGCAGCACGCCGACACCAACCTCGCGCGCGATCATGAGCAGGAACGGCAACGTCTGAAATGATGGCAGCGCATCGACTGGATGCGGCCACAGCCCCAAGGCCACCACCATCGTCACGGATGTGCGCACTACGCCGTTCAAGACATTGCTGTTTAGAAACGGCAGGATAAAGAACACCGGCGCCACCCGAGCAAAGCCAAGCGAGGAGACGGCAAGCCAGCCGTGGATCTCGAAGAACAGCCCGAATGCCATCGCGTGTCAGCTCTTGGCCAGGGCAAGCCGCATCACCTCGCGGCCGAAATTGAGCAGGGTCTCGCCGTACCAGCCGGACAACAGAAACAGGCATAGGCTGACACCGAACAGTTTGATGCCGAAGGGCAACGTCTGCTCCTGCAGCTGGGTAACCGTCTGGAACAGGCCAATCAGCAGACCGATGGCAGTGGCAACTATGATGGGCCAGGCGGATAGCAACAGCACCAGGTGCAGTGCCTTGTTGCCGGCAAATACCAGATCATTCATTCAACACTCTCCCCGGATCACTTCGCCAGGTCCAGGTATTGCAGCACCAGACCCTTGGACAACAGCGTCCAGCCATCCATTGCTACGAATAGCACTAGCTTGATCGGCACTGAAATGGTCACCGGACTCATCATCATCATCCCCAATGCCAGCAGAACACTGGAAATTACCAGATCGACTACCACGAAAGGTAGATAGAGGTAAAAGCCGATCTTGAACGCGCTTTGGATCTCGCTCAGCGCATACGCAGGCAACAAGGCAAAGATGGACGGCCTTTCATCTGCGGCGGCCGGTGCGTCCACGACGCCGGTCTCGCGTTCGGTCCGTTCGGCCTGCGCCTTCTCAAAAAAGCCGACCAGCTCGGGGTCGGAATATTTGCGCAGGTAGTCTCGATAGCTGTTCAAGCCGTTATCGACGAAGTTGCTTAGCGCGGACACGCTGGTGAAGCTGACCTGCTCCTCCTGGTAGTAGCTGTACGCTTCTTTGGCGACCGGCAACATTACGAACATGGAAAGCATCAGTGCGATGCCATTGAGCGTCATGTTCGACGGCACCTGCTGCAGACCTAGCGCATTGCGCACCATCACGAACACGATGGAAAACTTGACGAAGCAAGTTCCCGATGCGATCAAAAACGGCAACAGTGTGGATAATGCAAGCAGAGCGATCAGCGAGATATCATTCGACATCGCCGGCACCGCCCATCCATTCGGCTACTTCCACCCCCAGTTGGCCATCCAGTTGCACCAATTCGCCTCGGCCGATGAGCGCGCCGTTGGCCCGTACCTCTACCTGCCTTTCGGCATCCGCCGGCAGCGGCAGAAGATGGCCGCGACACATGTCCTGCAACAGGCCAAGCGTCAAGCGGTCGCGATGCAGTACGAACTCGAGCCTCACCGGCAATTGCCCCATTTCATGCACCGCCTTGGTTTCAATCTGCATATCCTCCATATCCTCCGGCTCCTGCCATTCCATAGCTATATCCTCTCCAACGATTTGATAAAGACCCAGTGTCTTGTCATGACAACGCACTTCCTGCGCCCGTTCGCGGATCAACAGCACATCGCCGCACCCAACTCGATCCAGCAAGGCCAAGCGAACCCAGCTGTCACCGGCAACGAAACGCAACGGCCAGCTCAACCCGGACAGGGGCGGCGTGGCGGCGGCTTCCGCTTCGGGCAAACGCTCCAGCCACAGCGGGCCGCCCGACGTCATCACCCTCAGCAAGGGTCGCTGCGGCAACGCATCGGCCACCGTCGGCTCGCCCAGCCGCAGCCGCTGATACGCCAGTTCCGGCAGCGGCAATTCCAGCGGATGCTCGACCGCGTCAAGCCATTGCACCACCAGTGCATCAACGCCAGAGGACACCGCCAGCTCAGCCAGTTGCGGCACCGCGTGAGCCAGCCAGTCCCGGGGCCTCAGCCATCCCTGCCAACGCCCGCCGACATCGGCCAGCTGCAACCAGACGCCGTTGCGCGGCGGCATTTCCAACTCGGCGTCCATGCCCAGGCGCCGCCAAGCGGCGGCGCTGCGGACCAGCGCACGCTCTGCCGCGTCTATCCGTCTCAGTCCCAGCATCAAACGTCATCCTCCTCTTGCTGCTGCGGTCGCCGCTGCTCGCCGCCATCGCCGCCATCGCGCGCCAGCTGCCATTGCTGCGGATTGCCGGACTGCCACTGCTCACTTAGCCGCTGGGCCACCAAGGCATCCGAAGGCTGCAGCAACAAGCCCCCGTTCGCCGAGGCCTGCACGGTTACCCCGTGTTCGCCTCCCCAACGCGAAAAACGGTATGTTAGGGCGCTCTGCGGCACATCGACAGCTTGTGCGCTCTCGCTGCGCGCATGGCGTGGCATTCCGGGCGCCGCTTCTTGGCGCACCTGGGGCGAGGGGAATGGCATTAAACGGGAAGAGGGCGCGGATTGGGGGGGGGCGGCCTGGAGCGAGAGAGCGTCGTGGCGCGGCTTGCGCTCGACGGGGTGTGGCAAGGCAGACTCAGACGGTGCAAGAGCGGCTTGCTCCGGCGCAGCGGCGATGTGCCCGACTTGAAACACCGCCCCCCCATCGGCAACTGCCATGGACGCCGCAACCACCCTCGCAGCCTCCGGCAACGCCGCAGGATGCTTCCCACCCTGCGCGCCGGGTTTGACAGCCGCATTGCTACGGGAAAGCTCTGCCTGCGGCCAGGCGCTCCGGGAATGCGGCGCCGCGCCGCCATCCTGGAGCAAGGCCCTCATCACGAGCGACTGACTGCGCCCCTCTGGGTTGTCCGCTACGGTCACTTGGCCCAATTGATTTCGGCGCAACGCCGCCAAGGCCCGCGGCAACGGCGGTAGCCAAGGCTGCGCCTCGGCGGCAGATTCGCGATCTCGCTCCTCCTCTTTCCGAGGCCGCGGCTCTCGCCGCGCCAACAGGCTATCCATCAGGCTGCCCGTATCGTCCGGCGACACCGTCGCGCCGTCTTTAGGCAAAGCAATGGGAATCATGGCTTCCATCGTATATTTTCCTCTTGTTCGGCCTCGTCCTCGCGCAGACGCGCCAAGCGCGCCTGCTTGCGAAGCTGCGCGGTCCAGCATTGATACTTGTCCTCTTTGCGCTGCCAAGCGCGCCGCTCGTCCTGCCGTTCCAACCTGCGCTCGGCCAACGTTTGGCGCCGCCCGCTCAATTGCTCTGCCTGCAATCCTAGGATCTGCAACTGATGCCGCAACACTGCCTGCTTGCGCAGCAGCGTAAGCAGCTGACCGCGGTCCAACACGGTGCCAGTCTCCCGCTGCGTTTCCCTCAGCTGGCGCAAGCCGTTTGCCTGGGCGGCCAGTGCATCCTCTTCATGGCGCAACCCTTCATCCTCTCGCGCCAGTTGCGACAGCTCGGCGTCGCAACGGCGTTGCGACGCTTCGCTGCGGCGTTGTAGAGCGCGTAGCTTAGGCAATAAGCGCATGCATCCCCTTCAGTGTCTCAAGGAACGGCGAGCTTTCGTCCAGCGGCTGGCGCAGCCAGCGCTGCAACGGCTCCCGGGCCTGCATCACCCTGTCGTTGTCGGCGTTCTCGCCCGGCCGGTACTCGCCCAGATCGACGAACATTTGAAGCTCGTCCAGCCGTCCCATCTGCGCGCGCACGCCGGAGGCGAGGCGCTGATGGCTAGGGTCGGTCACCTGGCCAGCAACTCGGCTGGCACTTTTTAGCACGTCTATTGCCGGATAGTGGCCCTGGCCTGCCAATTTTCGGCTCAGATAGATGTGGCCGTCCAGAATGGACCGGATCTCGTCCGCCATCGGGTCCGGTTCATCGTCACCTTCAAGCAGCACGGTATAAAATGCGGTGATGCTACCGCTGCCGGTGGCGCCGGGGCGCTCCAGCAATCGCGGCAGGCTATCGAACACCGACGCCGGGTAGCCACGCCGCGCTGGCGGCTCTCCCGCCGCCAGCGCCACGTCGCGCAGGGCGCGCGCGTAGCGGGTCATGGAGTCAACGAACAGCACCACGCGCTTAGCTTGGTCGCGAAAATACTCGGCGACCGTGGTGGCCAGCAACGCCGCATTGCAGCGGTCCACCGAGGCGACGTCAGATGTGGCGAACACCAGCACGCAACGCTCACGCTTGGGCGAGCCACGCAGCGCTTCGACGAATTCGGTCACCTCCCGGCCCCGCTCGCCAATGAGGCCGATGACGAAAACGTCGGCCTCCGCCTGATCGATCAGCATATGCATCAGCATGGTCTTACCGCAGCCCGCAGAGGCGAAGATGCCGACGCGCTGGCCAACGCCACAGGTAAGCAGCCCGTCGATAGCTCGCACACCGGTGACCAGCCGCTCGTGCACGCCGACGCGGTTCGAATACGACGGGGGTGCTGCATCCACAGCGCGCTCTTCTCCGCCCACTGCCATGGAGGGTGCCAGACGCTCGACAATCTGTCCGGTAGAATCCAGTACCGCGCCGAGCGTCTCTTCGCCAATCCACGCAGAAAGCGCGCGTCCAGTCGGCTGCAGCACCGCTTCGCGGGTGAGGCCCCGCGCGCTGCCTATTAAGCTGAGCACCGCGCACTCATGGTTCAGGCCTACAACCTGGGCCCGCGCCATCACGGCATCATCCCGCCAACTACGGCGGATTTCGCATAGCTCTCCGATGGCCACGCCAGGCAAGGCTGCTTCCAGGATCGGTCCCGACAGGCGCTGCGGATAGGCCAGACGGCGCAACAGACGTGGCGGATTCATCGCAGGAGCAACCCGCTGAAATGTTGCAGGCTAGCGAAAAAGCCGTTCAGCGCCTCGGAAAAGCGAAGACCATCGCCAAGATAGTTAGGATGAACCAAACCCTTGAGCGCCAACGATCCGTCCTGAACCACCAATTGTAGCTGGCCGCCGCGCGCGAAGGCGCAATTGTCCATCAAAGCCTGCAGCAGTGCGCCGCCGCGCTGGGCGATCATCGCGTCGCCATGCTCGCCGATGAGCGACCACAACCACACATCCTCGTCCTGGACACTGATATAGATGCTGGGCAGATCGTGCAGATCCAGCACGATGGTGGAATGGTTATCCAACGCGCCGATCAGGGTCGGGTCGCAACCGCTAACCTCTAGAGCAGTGCGAGCGAGTTGGGCGATCTCCAGTGAGTACATGAGCTAAGTCCTCTAAGGCTTAAATAGTTTTAATTACCTTAACCGACACGCTGTCGGCAATCTCGCCGAAAGACACGACTTCTAATTCGCGGAAGCGGCTCTCGACTAGTTTCTTGATGAAGCGGCGCACGTCGACCGACGTGAGCAACACCATGTCTTTATGCGCAATATTGAGTCCGTCCAATCCGAGCCCGAACAGGTCCATCAGCTCGTCGGAGGCCGCGGGCTCCAGATTGAGGAAGGAGCCGCTCGAGGTCTGGCGAATGCCCTTGCGCACCATGTCTTCTGCTTCCACCGACAGCATCACCGCGCGCAACTCGCCGCCGTGGGCGAACTTGTGGCAAATGTAGCGCGCCAGCGCGCCGCGCACGTGTTCGACCAGGTTGATCACGTCCTTCTCCCGCGGCGCCCACAGCGCCAGCGCCTCCATGATCAATTTCATGTTGCGCACCGAGATGCGCTCCGCCAGTAGGCGCTGCAACACCTCCGCAATGCGCTGCACCGTGGCATGGCGCTGCACCTCTTTGAGCAGGTCCGGGTATTTAGTTTCTAATTGGTCCAACATGTGCTTGGTTTCCTGCACGCCGAAGTATTCATTGACGTGGCGAGCCAGCAGCGCTGCCAAGGCGTGATAGAGTTCGTCCAGCGCCGGACGCAGTTGGTACCCCAGCTTCGCCAGCTTTTCGCCGTCCGTAAGGCGTACCCAAGCGCACTGGCTGCCGCCCTGGACGCAGAAGACGGGCTGCACGCCAAGCGCGGCGGCCTCGTCGGAATAGTTGATCACACGCACCAGATCGAAATGCACCTCGAACTCGTCGGCCCGAATCTCATTGATCAACAGCGCCACCTTGTTGTCGGCCATCGATTCGCCGTCGCGCAGCAACATATCAGGTAGACGCACGCCATAATCGATGAAAAACTGGCTACGCAGACGCTCGGCCAACTGCGACTGCTCCAATGCGGCGCGACGCATCTTGGGAACCAATAGAATCAGCGGTACGGTTTCCGCCGCCACCTTGTCCAAGTTGCCAATCAGTCCCAGAGAACTATCGTTGCTGCCCGCCGCCGCTGAGACGGCCACCATGCCGGCGCCACTTGGTTGCGCCCCACCGCCCACCTCGCGTTCGGCTTTGCGACGCTTGAAATAGAATAGCCCTCCCAGCATCGTGGCCAGCGGCAAAAACACCTGCAGTGGAAAACCGGGCAGCATTCCCACCGCCAAGGCCAACACTGCCGTCACAGCCAGCACGAACGGTTTACCCAGCAACTGGCTCATGATATTGCGACCCATGTTGTCGCTGTCGCCGTTGACGCGGGTAACGATGAAACCGGCGCTGATGGCGATCAGGAGCGCCGGTATCTGCGCGACCAAGCCATCGCCGATGGTCAGCATGGTGTAGGCGGACAGCGCGGAGGACAGGTCCATGCCGTGCTGGGTCATCCCCACCGCGATGCCACCGATGAAGTTGACGAAGATGATGATGATGCCGGCGATGGCATCGCCCTTGATGAACTTCATTGCACCATCGAATGACCCGTAGAGCTGGCTCTCGCGCTCCAACACGCTGCGGCGCTCTTTCGCGCCCTCAGCATCGACGATGCCGGCCTTGAGATCGGCGTCGATGCTCATCTGCTTGCCGGGCATGCCGTCCAGCGAAAAACGCGCCGCCACCTCGGCCACGCGCTCCGAACCCTTGGTGATGACGATGAACTGCACGACTGTGACGATGGAAAACACCACAAAGCCCACCGCCAGGCTGTCTCCGATGACGAATTGACCGAAGGTGGCGATGATGTCGCCAGCGTCCGCTTCAATCAGAATCAGACGGCTGGTGCTGATCGACAGCGCCAGCCTGAACAACGTGGTGATCAGCAACACCGACGGAAAAGTGGAAAAGCTGAGAATGCGGTCAATATAAAATGACCCCATAAAGACCAACACTGCCAATACAATGTTCAGGCCGATCAGGAAGTCCACTAGATAGGTGGGCAGCGGGATGATCAACATCGCGATGATCATCATCATCAGCAGCAGAATCAACAGTTCCGGACGCGATCTCGCGCCATTGAGCAAGGAGTTAAACACCCGGTCATCCCAAAAGTTCGATCAAACTGTCATCGGCACGCATCCTCGAAAAGCAGCCCTCTCCGTAGACACTCCCAACGAGTGTCCAACAGCGGCGCGATCGAATCCTGACGCAAATCTGATTAAGAAGGGCTTCATAAAGGTAAGTCAGTATGGCTTTGTTCGGAAGGGGGTGGTTGCGCGGCAGCGTGAGGTCGAGTAGAAAGGGCAATTGATCTATGCCTCGTGAACGTTCATTGCCATACAAAGCCAGCCTGAAATCCGGAGCGCCGCGCAAACGCCCGAAACCGACGTATCGGGTCGCGAACGCCCGCGCCTACAATCAGAGCCTGAAGCGGCGAGGCCAGCTCAGCCTCTACTGCCCGGAGGGCGACCTGAAGGCGCTGTTCATCAACACCCAGCCGTATGGGCCGGGTGTGTCCGGGCGTGCCCCAACCTACACGAACGCCTACATCGAGCTGATCTATACGTTTTACCGGTTGTTTCGTTGGGCGATGCGTCAGATCACCGGCTTCATGGAAGAGTACTGGCGGCTG
>NZ_NKFM01000079.1:0-9669 GCF_002223085.1 Burkholderia sp. HI2714
CGCCGAAGCGAAAGCCGATCTGTTCGAATACATCGAAGTGTTTTACAACCGGAGGCGCCGCCACTCCACGCTCGGTCAGGTGTCGCCAACCCAGTTTTTTCACGACTGGCTCCGCACGCAGGACGAGCAAAATCTGGCGAGCATAACGACTCGCCCTTGGTGCGCGAAAAACCGGGGGAAGCTCAGCTTCGGTATCTTCAACATTTTGCTTTCCATTCCGTCGAGTTTACCCGACCTCTTGGAGAGCGAAATTTCGGGGGAAGCTCATACACCACATTTGACATTAGCTCGTTACAATGGCAGTACTTATTTTTTGACTTGGTGACATCCTCATGCTGACAAAAGCAGGCCTTCCCCTTGCCGTTCTCGCAGCTTCCACAATTTTTCTGGGGCTATCCGGCTGTGTCACATCGGCGGGCCAGCCGATGCCGCCTGATGCCCGGATTGAGACCGGTCACATCACGGGCAAGAAGCTGCTCGCCAGAGTCGATCAGTCATCGTCGTCGCCCGTCAGTGCGGGCGTGGGTGGAGGCGCCATCAGCGGTGGTGGGGGCGGATTCGGTGGCGTCGGTCTGGGGTTCGATCTGACGAACCTGTTCAGCCATTCAGCGAAGTCACAAGGCGTCTACGAATACGAACTCACCACCGCCGATCATCAGACATTGAAGATCAACAGCGGTGTCGACCTGAAGGAAGGCGACTGCGCAAAGGCCATCGTATCGCAGCAACAGGGGATGTCGAGGATCGAGGCATCGCCTGTTTGCTAATGCCACAGTCGTTCATGATCGGCTTTGTTCGGAAGGTTATGCGCCCAGTTTGGTGCGGGCGCAATTAGGCTGTTTTGACGCAAACCGCTTTGCCGAAGCTGTTCCACCGGTTCACGAGGTTCGCGATGATCACGCCCTCGCGCTGCTGCGATTCGAGTCGGCGTGTCAGCAGCCGCGCGCCGATGCAGCGTTTGATCCGCGAGATCTGTGCCTCGACCCGCGCGCGCTTGCCATATCCGTACTTGTTGTGAAACGCATGAATGCCTTTGTCCTTGATGTAGCCGACAATCTGGTCGTGCCAGCGTGTGGCCGGCTGTGCGTGAACCACCGCATTGGCCGGCGGCGGAATCACCGGCAGCACGCCGCTGCTCGACCAGGCCTCGTATAATTGCGGCTGCCTCAGCAATCCGAACGATACCGGGCCCGAAGCCCAGCGTGTTTTCCCAAAGGAGTCGTGCAGACGTATGAGCGGCACTGCGATGCTTCATTTGACCACCCCTGACGATAATTTGCTGGAGCCAGCCCAGGCTGATGTACTGCAGGCACTGGCGCTAGGCGTCACGCCGCGCCCGCGCACGTGGATCCTCGGTCTGCTTGGCAAGCTCGGCTGGCGTTCAAGGACAGGGAAAGCCTATACCAACGACATGGTTCGGGACGTTGTTCGTGACCTGGGCGCGCTCAGATTGATTCAGGAAGCGGCGCACCGGCAAGGTTACTGGACGGTCGCGCCATCACTGAAAGGATGGGCCTATCAGCAGGTGCTGCAACGGGCCAGTGCGAATGCGCTGCGCACCGCACTGGCCGCGGCCGAGCAATTCAATGAGCAGAATGCCTGGAGTACGTTCAATACCTCAGATGCGGCTTTAGCAATCGCCCGGCTTGAGCTCTATCTCGGCGCAACGCCCGAGCGGCTGCAGCAACTAAAGCGCCACTGTCGATATTCCGACTGGGAGCCCATTCTTGTGGAGGCCGCTCTGGATGGGCTGGACCCCGAGCTGTTTGAGCGAATTCATCCGCAATTACGAGGCCAGTTTCTGGCGCAGGGCATCTTCGAACTAACCGCGCACTGGAACCCCGAGAGGCATGGTCTGGTCGCCATTGCGGAGCGCATGCTTGACAGTCGAGACCCTGTACTGGTCCGCCTTCGATTCGCGCTCGCCGAATATGCCATTTTTTCTGGACAACTACAAAAGCTGGATCTTTTACTTGATCCCCTTCTGGCACATCATACCCAACCGGATAGCGGGATCAACCATGCCTATTGCACGATCCTTCAGGCAGCTAGGTTCACCACGCAGGGACGCTGGGTCGAGGCTCAGGCAGGCTTCGAGGCAGGGCTCAAGGTAATCAAGGCGGAAACCGGGCAACGCAAGAATCTGATCCCGGCTTCAATCAGCTGGCTCTATTGTCTGGCCCTGATGGCACAGGGGAGCACCAGACAGATCGAAGCCGTGCGCAAGTTTGCCGTGGCCGAAGCTGGAGGCCAGCGTGCGGTGGACGAGATTGATGGATGCTGGAGCGTGCTATGGCACGCGGCACGCATGCGCCTGGGAGATGTTGCGCTCAAGCCTGACCGGTTTATGCCGGTGACGACGGCGGACGGGGTGTACTACCCCGACTTCTGGCGGTGGCTCGCGCGGGCATGGATAGGCGACGATCGACCATCGGCCTCCCTGCAAAAGCGCGAACATGAAGCCGCTGCACGGATTCGCGGGCGATTGACCGAATGTGGGCTCGCATGGATGGCGACACAACTGGATGGCGCGCTGGCTGTACTGCAAGGCACGACCCCGCCCGAGCATTTTTTTGTTCCGGGCCGGCAGGAAGGCTGGCGCATCACCCTTTCGACCCTCGCAGCCTTGGGGCAGCCCCAGATTGCAGGCGTTTCCGGAGCAGCGAACCAGCAACAAAGCCGGCTGATCTGGTCGGTGCAAACTGGCCCCGATGGCTGCATCGTCGATATCACCCCCTGGGAGCAGAAACACGGAGCGCGCGGCTGGAGCAAGCCGAAGAATATTTCGCTATCCAGGCTGGCCAGCAACGAGAAGCTCGAACCCTGGGATGCGCGGGTGGCACGGGCTATTCAGCGGGACGCTTACTACAAGCGCGAATACCGTCTTGACCTGGCGACTGCCATCACCGCGTTGATCGGGCATCCCCATGTAGCGTTTGCCGATGCGCCAGATGTCCCCGTGGATCTGACTGAGGGCGTCCCGCATATCGATGTGACCGAGAAAGATGGCAGCCTGCATGTCCGCGTGGTGCCAGAGTTTCGCTCCGAGCCGTCATCCGGGGAAATGTATGCCGTCAGCAGTGCAGAACGCAAGGAAGCCGAGGCGCTGCGTATGATCACCATTTTGCGCGATTCGCCACAGCGCGCTCGCGTGATTCGACTGACTACGGCGCAGCAGCGTGCTGCACAGCTGGTCGGCAAGTCGCTGGTGTTGCCGAAGAACGCGCAGGCCGAACTGCAACCCGCGCTGCGCGGATTGGCAGCACACTTCGAGGTTCATGCCGACGAAATCGAAGCAACCCGCGAAGTCACAGCGGATGCGCGATTGCGTGCCGAACTGACGCCCCAGGGAGAAGGCATTGCCCTGCGCCTGGTGGTGGCCCCGCTCGGTCTGGACGGCCCACGTGTGACGCCGGCCCGTGGTCGTGCGCGGATGATTGCCGCAGTGCGCGGCGAGGCGGTTGGCGCGCAGCGTGATCTCAGGGCTGAGCGACAGCACCTGGAGCAGGTTCTGGATGCCTGCCCGATGCTGGAGCTATTGCCTCGCCAGGCAACCTCGTTCGAATGGGTACTGGAGGCTCCGGAGGACGCGCTCGGACTTCTTGAGATACTCTCCACGTTGGACGCCGTGAGCGGCATGGATTGGCCAAAAGGAAAAGCAGTAACGGTGCAAACGGTCGACACGTCCGGCCTGCGAATTACGGTTGCCAGTGAGCACGACTGGTTCGCCCTGAGCGGGGGGCTTCGCGTGGACGAACACGCTGTGCTCACCCTACAGCAACTGCTGGACTGGAGCCGCGAAGGCAAAGGACGCTTCGTTCCTCTGGGCGATGGTCAATACGCCGCACTGACCGAGTCGCTGCGCTCGCGACTGGATGCGCTGGCGACCGTAGCAGATAGCCACAAGCAGAAGGCGCAAGTTCCGCGTCTTGCTGCGCCGTGGCTGGAACACGTACTGGAAGGCACGGACCTGCATGCGGATGTGCAATTCCGTACCCAGATCGAGAAGCTGAAGGAGGCACAGGATAGCCAGCCAGTGCTGCCTGGCGGCCTGCAGGCGCAGCTGCGCCCCTACCAGGAGGAAGGCTATCAGTGGGCGATGCGACTGGCCGCCTGTGGGTTCGGAGCCTGCCTTGCCGATGACATGGGGCTGGGCAAGACGTTGCAGACGTTGGCAGTCCTGCTGGCGCGCGCCTCTGAAGGGCCCGCGCTGGTGGTTGCGCCAACCTCCCTCACGGGCAACTGGATCGCCGAAGGGCAGCGCTTCGCACCCGCCCTGAATCTTTGTCTCTATGGTGAGTGCGATGAGGATCGCCGCAACGCCATGATTCGCGAGGCCAGCGCGGGCGACGTGGTCGTGGTCTCCTACGCGCTGATGCTGCAAGGCTCCGAATCGTTCCTCAATCGCCGCTGGCATACCCTCGTGGTGGATGAAGCGCAGGCGATCAAGAATGCAACTGCAAAACGCTCGCAGGCAGTGTTCGAGCTGGAGGCAGATTTTCGCCTGGCCTTGTCCGGCACCCCGATTGAAAACCGCCTGACCGAACTTTGGTCGATCCTGAGGTTTTGTAACCCCGGCTTGCTGGGTAGCGCAACACGCTTTAATGAACGCTTCGCAGTGCCAATTGAACGTGAACGGAACCGGGAGGCCCAGCGAACGCTGCGCCGGTTGATTTCCCCGTTCATTTTACGTCGTACCAAATCGCAGGTTCTGGACGAATTGCCTCCGCGCACCGAATTACAGCTTGCGGTTACTTCGGAACAGGCGGAAGCCGCGCACTACGAGGCAATCCGGCGGCGGGCCGTCGCAGAGGCTGAACAGAGCCTGGCTGATAGCAACGCTGGCGCCGCACGGCTGAACATTCTGGCCCAGCTTACCCGGCTACGCCGTGCCGCGTGTGATCCTCGCCTGGTGAGTCCGGAGCTGGGCCTCGTCGGCGCCAAGGTGCGGGCGTTCGCAGCTCTCGCTACTGAACTGTCAGCCAACCAGCACAAGACCCTGGTATTCAGCCAGTTCGTGGATTTCCTCACGCTGCTGCGGGAACCACTCGACGAAGCTGGGATTTCCTATCAATACCTCGATGGAGCCACGCCGGCAGCGGAGCGCAATCGGCGCGTCGCGGCGTTCCAAGCGGGCGAAGGAGATCTGTTCCTGATCAGCCTCAAGGCCGGCGGTTTCGGACTGAACCTGACGGCCGCCGATTACGTCGTGATCGCGGATCCGTGGTGGAACCCGGCGGCGGAAGATCAGGCAATGGGCCGGGCGCACCGCATGGGGCAGCAGCGGCCCGTGACGGTCTACCGTCTCGTCAACCAGGGCACACTGGAAGAACGGATCGTCGCGTTACATCAGAGCAAGCGTGCGTTGGCAGAGGGAATTCTCGAGGGAGGCGACGGCATCGCGCTGCCCTCGACAGATGAGCTCATTGTCCTGTTGAAAGAGACGTGCAACCCATTGAAATAAAAGAAAATCCAGCAAAACTGGGGTTCCGGCTTATAACCCCATCATGCCTCATGCGCGCGCGAATGGGGGACTGGCCCAGCCGAGCCGCTTACTGTTCGGTTGGGCGATGCGCCAGATCACCGGCTTCATGGAAGAGTACTGGCGGCTGCGTGGCCTCGAGATCGCCGTGCCGAGCGTCGGGCAACTGAGCGAGCGGTTCGCCACGCTGACGGTCTCGGTGCAGCAGCGTTGCGAGCGCGTGGCCGGCCGTCTGGCCAACGGCGAAGTGAGCTTGACGCGCACCGCTGCTGACCCGCCGACTCGAATCGCAGCAGCGCGAGGGCGTGATCATCGCGAACCTCGTGAACCGGTGGAATAGCTTCGGCAAAGCGGTTTGCGTCAAAACAGCCTAGGGTCTGTTTACATATGGAACGCGCATGCGAATGCCCGAAATCGCTCGCAGGGCAAGGAGTGATGAGCGCCGTTTGGCAGCGCCAAACAAGCGAAGAACGACGCCGCCATGCGGGCGATTTCGGGCATTCCCGTGGAATGGTTTTTTAATTAGGGGCTGTCACGAGAACGGCCGCTCGCCGTGTTGCGCTCCTTGCGAATACGTCAGTATTCGCGGCGTCGCGCGCCTCGCGAGCGGCCGTTCTCGTGGCAACGCATGCGCGTTCCATATGTAAACAGACCCTAATTGCGCCCGCAACCAACTCAGCGCATAAGCCTTCGACATGAAATGTCTCTATAATCAGGGTTCGAACTGGACGGGACGAGCAACGAAGCTGATGGCATTGAAAGCGCTGGAACTGACGCAGGAAGAACGTACAAAGCTTGAAGTGATGGCGAGAAGCCGTCGTGATTGGCGAATACGAGACCGGTCGCGGACGATTCTGATGTTCAGCGACGGCGTGCGAGCGAAAGAGATCGCCAGACGACAGGAACTGACGTTGGAGGCGGTGTATGAGAGGCGCTATCGGTGGCTGGAGAAAGGTGAGCGCGTGCACGGAAGTTGATGGGGATTCGGGGCGTTTTTTGCAAATTGCGTGAGGGACGCGGGGGGATCCCCCTCAGGCATCTTGAACAAACGACGCCCAAGGGAGAGTCTCTTGTCTGCCAGAACTCGAGACTCCCGAAGTGTGCCACTTGAGCATCCAGACCCCCAACTTTTATCGACTGCTGTTACACATCGATCAGGATTTCGCCGAACAGGCCCGCGCACGGGGCTGCCGCCGCTGCGGCGCCGTCCTGCACAGCGCCCGCTATCCCCGTAAGCCGCGCGGGCTTCCCCGCGAGGCCCGCGCCGAGCACAACTTCCGCTACAGCTTCTGCTGCGCCGAGTGCCGCTGTCGACTCACGCCGCTCTCGGTGCGTTTTCTCGGCCGGCGCGTGTATGTCGCCGCGATCATGGTCGTCGTCAGCGCCACGCGAGCCAGCGCCGGTACGGTCGCCGCGATGCGTCAGCTCGACACGCTCGGCGTGCCGCCCTCGACGATCGCACGATGGCGCCAGTGGTGGCAAACGGACTTCGTTGGCACGCCGTTCTGGACGCTCGGCCGCGCGGCCTTCGTGCCGCCGGTGGACTCCGCGCAATGTCCGGCCAGCCTCCTCGAACGCTTCGCCGTAGCGTCGCCGCCCGAACCGTTGCTCAGCCTGCTGCGCTGGCTTTCGCCGCTCACCAGCGCGAGCGCCGAGCAATTTGCGTGAGGGACCCTCTCGACCCGCAGAACTTGTCGCTCGCTCCCTCCCCAGCGCACCGTTAGCCTTGCCTCGACCTTAATCGCGGCGCTGGGCGCCGCATCTTTGGAGCGAGCATGACTGAACGACACGATTCCTCACCACGGGATCGCTGGGCGCGCTTGCGCTTTGCGATCATCGGCCCCCTGCTGGCCGCCCCGCCCGAACCGGGGCAACTGCACGAACTCATTGCGGTGCTGGCCGCCAAGTGCTGGCGCCATCCCATCACCGGCGCCGACGTCCGGTTCGGCCGCTCGACGATCGAGCGGTGGTACTACAAGGCCCGCCGGGCCGCCCAGGACCCGGTGGCCAGCCTCAAGAACCGCAAGCGGCCCCGCGGCGTCAGCCGCAGCCTCGCGGCCGAGGCCATTCAGGCTATCAGCGCGCAGTATCGCGAGCACCCGGGCTGGACCTGCCAGCTTCACTACGACAACCTCAAGGTGACGCTCGGCGCGTCGAACCTGCCGTCGTATGCCACCGTGCGGCGCTACTTCGTCGACCAGGGACTCATCCGCGTGCGCAAGCCGCGTCATACCAGCGCCGGCGCGATGCTCGCCCGCGATCGTCTCGAGAAGCTCGAGGTGCGCAGCTTCGAGGTCGAGCACGTCAATGCGCTCTGGCATCTCGATTTCCATCACGGTTCGCGCAAGCTCCTCACGCGCGACGGCGAGTGGGTCACGCCGATGCTGCTCGGCGTGCTCGATGACCGCTCGCGCGTCGTTTGCCATGCGCAGTGGTTTCTCGACGAGAGCGCCCGCAGCCTCGTCCATGGGCTGTCCCAGGCGTTTGCGCGCCGCAGCCTGCCGCGCGCCTTGATGACCGATAACGGCGCCGCGATGCTCGCCGAGGAAACCACCGCCGGCCTGCACACCCTCGGCGTGCTGCATCAGACGACGCTGCCGTATTCCCCGTACCAGAACGCCAAGCAAGAGACGTTCTGGGCGCGCATCGAAGGGCGCGTGATGGCCATGCTCGAGGGCGAGCCCAACCTCACGCTCGACCTGCTCAATCAGGCCACCCACGCGTGGATCGAGCGCGAGTATCACCACGCCCACCACTCGGAGATCGGCACCACGCCCCTCAAGCGCTACCTCGCTGGTCCGAACGTCGGTCGCGAATCTCCATCCAGCGCGGCCTTGCGCTCAGCCTTCCGCATCGATGCAACTCGCACCCAGCGCCGTTCGGACGGCACCGTGAGTCTGGCCGGCACGCGCTTCGAGATTCCGTCGGCCTACCGGCACCTGCAGCGCGTGCGGCTGCGCTACGCCCGGTGGGACCTCAGCCGCGTCGATCTCGTTGACGCCGACAGCGGCACCGTGCTGTACCCGCTGCGCCCGCTCGATAAGGCGGCGAACGCCGATGGTCAGCGTCGCCGCCTCGAGGCCGTCAGCGCCAGCGAACCGTCGGCTGAGCCGCCCGGCGTCGCGCCGCTGATGCGCCAACTGCTGGCCGAGCACGCCGCAACCGGCCTGCCGCCCGCGTGGATTCCCGCCGACTGGCAGGGGGACCGCGCATGAGCCAGCGTCTGCAGGCCCTCTACGGGTTGAAGTTCAATCCGTTCTCGTCCGAGTTGCCCATCGAGGCGCTGTACGTGTCACCGCGCGCCGAGAACTTCTGCTGGCGCATCGAGAACGCGCTCGTGCGCGAAGGCGGCTTCGCCATGATCTACGGCGAGCCCGGCACCGGCAAGAGCGTCGTCATGCGGGTGCTGGCCGAGCGGCTCGAACGGCTGACCGATCTGACGGTCGTCGCGATCAACCACCCGCAAAGCAATCTCGCCGACTTCTATCGCGAGATGGGCGACCTCTTCGGTCTTGAGCTCAAGCCCCACAACCGCTGGGGTGGCTTCAAAACCCTACGCGAGCGGTGGCTGTCGCACCTGCAAACCACCCGGCGACGTCCGATTCTCTTGATCGACGAGGCCCAGGAAATGGGTGCATGCGTGCTCAACGAACTGCGGCTCATGGCCAGCGCGCGCTTCGATTCGCAGCCGCTGCTGTGCGTCGTGCTCGCCGGTGATACCCGTCTGACCGACAAGCTTCGCCGCGACGAACTGCTGCCGCTCGGTAGCCGTATCCGTTCGCGCCTGGCCACCGAGAAGGCTTCGGCCGACGATCTGCTTGCCTGTCTCGATCATCTGATCGTCAGTGCCGGTGCCCCGCACCTGATGACGCCCCAACTGCGAAACACCCTGTGCGAGCACGCGCTGGGCAACTACCGCGTGCTGACCACGCTCGCCAACGAACTGCTCTCGAGCGCCGCGCAGCGCGAGTTGCCCGAGCTCGACGAGAAGCTGTACTTCGACGTCTTCGCCCCTTCAACACCGTCACCGCGCCGCACGTCGGCGCGTCCTACCACTTGTTATGTCGCGACCTGTACGAGAATCGGCGTCGCGAGATATTCGGCGTGAGACAGCGGCAGGTGTCGCGCGTTCGGCGAGAAGAAATGCACTGCAGTTGAGCGCGAGACATGATGGGCCGCATGGCATG
>NZ_NKFM01000080.1:0-9313 GCF_002223085.1 Burkholderia sp. HI2714
CAGCCGCCAGTACTCTTCCATGAAGCCGGTGATCTGACGCATCGCCCAACGAAACAACCGGTAAAACGTATAGATCAGCTCGATGTAGGCGTTCGTGTAGGTTGGGGCACGCCCGGACACACCCGGCCCATACGGCTGGGTGTTGATGAACAGCGCCTTCAGGTCGCCCTCCGGGCAGTAGAGGCTGAGCTGGCCTCGCCGCTTCAGGCTCTGATTGTAGGCGCGGGCGTTCGCGACCCGATACGTCGGTTTCGGGCGTTTGCGCGGCGCTCCGGATTTCAGGCTGGCTTTGTATGGCAATGAACGTTCACGAGGCATAGATCAATTGCCCTTTCTACTCGACCTCACGCTGCCGCGCAACCACCCCCTTCCGAACAAAGCCCCTCTCCGGCACGACCACTCATGCCACTTTTGTTCTAGCTGCCTTCGTTTGCATGAAAACATAGAGGGAAAACGCCGTTCGCAGGGCCTCATGGTCCGACAGTGACGCATCGTTCATGTCAGCCATCGGATCGATACTAAGGCGGCGCATCGTCAATTTCGCGGCCGGCGAGCGCTTGTAATTCCGACGCCACTCATCTCTTTGCTCGTGTGCAGCTTCCTCGTAGGCTTCCCATCCCTGCCGCACCTCGTCGCCCATCCGCTCTTGTGCGCTCACTTCCTGCGCGGCGGCCTGCAACGCCATCCTGTTTTGTGCTTGAGCCTTTGCTTCGGTCTCTTGCTGTTCCCGTTCGATGAGGGATTGCTGGACCTGGACCATCTCCCGCTCTGCGTCGGATACAGTCCAACCCTCTTTGAGAGCCTTCATGAAAAAGCCGGCCGGGCTTTTCGTCACCTTGCCCATTTTCAGACTGAAACGGGTACGGTCGATTGCTTGCTCCAGCCGTTCATCGGTGTAGCTATCCCGATCACCCACAATCTGATTGAACTGCGCGGTCGACAAACCAAATTCCTGTTTCAGGGTCTGGTAGATCACCTTGGCTTGTTCGTGCGTATGCAACACTCGCTCCGCAAGGTCCTTGCGTGCAATTCGGAATCGCAGACTGCCGATTTTGCGCGAGCCCGGCAAATTCCGCGTTTCATATGAAAGGGCGATGTCCGAGACCTCGTTGATCTGCTGCACTGCCGGCTCAAGCCAATCGCGCTTGAAGTACTTGAACACCTGCGCGTTTGCGCCCATCTCACCCTGCCATCCTCGGAGTTCGTCAAGCGTGATCCATTCAGTCAATCCCTCGTCCGCGTGCGGAAGCAGATGGTCGTACATCACGCGGGCATAGGACAGGGTGAACATCGAAGTAATCCGGAGGCTTAGCCAGTGCGACTTACCTTTCCCGCGGATGATTCCAATCAGGTCTGGTGGGACACGAAACTGGAAGCGGCCACCCTGGTAGGAGATCCGACCGATCAGTTGTGTTGACCCGAAGGGACGTTCACCATCCGCCTCGACCGGCGCCGTCGCCTGAATGAGAGCCTTTTGCGCTTCAGTGATTACCTGCTCGAGATGGGTGTTGTTACGGCTGGAGTAACGCATCAGCCATTTGAAATACTCGAGTTCCACGTCGTAAAGGTCGCGGGGCCGGTCGTCGTAGGCGACAATGAAATAGGCGGCATCAATCAAGCGTCGCGCGGCCACGCCAAGGTCGACAATCCGAATGAGCACGTTGTTGCGCGAAAAGCCAATGTCTGACCGGGCGCTGTCGACCGGCAGCCCTTCTGACGACGCGTCATCAAACAGTGCCAGCGCTAACTGCTGGGACGTTGCCATCTGCCCTCTTTCTGCCATACCGTCCACCGCCCTCGACCTACATTCGTCATATTGGACCGTAAGGTACTGGGCTCAAAGTGAACTGTCAACACACCGGACCTCACCTTAATAGAGAGCAGTCACATATCACCTCACCTTCTTGCCCATTTGCCTCACCCTCGTGCCCAAAAACCTCACCTTTGCCGCCAATTCCTCTCACCATTCTGTGGATTTTTCCTCACCATGCATCTCAATCCACAGCGCCTTGAACACACAACGTCTCACCTTGCTGCTGGAAGTCATTGATTTATAAAGATAGTGTCTGATCTGTTAGTGGTTGGTTAGTTTTCTTTTTTACAACAACTGACAAACCGGAAACCCAGAGATTCCGAGCGGACCAGTAGCGCCCTGCCGTGTTAAGCGATCGACTCTAGTTCCAGGATGCTTCTGCGACATTGAATCCCTCGCGATCCGGGAGCCTGTAGGTAGGATTTGATGGTGAAGTGGATTGTGAAATCATCTTGTCGCTGAAGGATCGGCGCCCGCACGGCTACTTAAAGGTGAGGTCTTTTGTGGTCTCGTCCACTAGGTTCGTGGTCGCATGTTGCTTGGGATTCACACAATTCATCTCACCTTAACGCCATTTCCCGACTCGGTAGACCACAAAGAGGCGGAAATTGCCCGAAATAGCCGAGGATTTTCACAGAAACTTGGATGATGATACGAATTTCATAGCCATTCTTCGGTCAGACGGGTACTCTACGGTTTATGACGAAAAACTGCAGAACCGTAGAAATTTACATCGGGTGTGGAAAAGACACCTCACCGTTGAATTCGAGAGGAAGCGTCCAATGAAAATGAGTGAGTTGCCGGCTGTTGAGCGGCAGGTGAAGCTATCTCAGCTCGGCGAGTTCGCAAAGCGATTGTCAGTGATGACCGATGAGCTTCGCGAGGACATCCTGGCTCCGCGCCCGCGAAAGAATCCACCGGTTTTTACGATCGGGGAGCTGAGCGAGATGTGCGGGCTCGATCGGCAGAAGATCAACTACATGGCGACGAAGGATGGTGGCGAATTGCCGCCTGGCGAAGCGCACGGATCGGGTCGAGCTCGCATCTTCACTCTTGCAGAAGCACGGACGTGGGTGCAGAAGGCTTCCAACATTTATCAGACCGCGCTGGTCACCGGCCAGGGCAACCATCGCGGCCGTGTGTTGATCACTGCGAACTTCAAGGGTGGCTCAACGAAAACAACAATCACAATGTGTGAGGCGCAAGCACTCAGCTTGCGCGGCCGGCGTGTTCTCGTCATCGATCTGGATCCACAAGCCTCCCTTTCGGAGCTGTGCGGACTCTACGCTGAGAAGGATGTGACGTGGGAGGACACAGTGCTCCCCTTCATCTATGACCCGAGCATCGAAGGTGGACTGGCGTCGAAAGTCCAGTCGACATACTGGGATGGCGTCGACGTCATTCCAGCTCACAATTATCTCCATGATGCGGAATTCCACCTGCCCACGGCTCAGAAGGAAAATCCGGAATACGAATTCTGGTCGGTATTGCGTCGAGGCATTGAGCCACTCCGTGCAGAGTACGACTACATCATTCTCGATACTGCGCCTTCATTGTCGTATTTGACGCTGAATGGTCTGATGGCGGCGGATGCAATGGTTATGCCGTTGGTACCGGAGAGCCTCGACTTCATCTCATCGGTTTCGTTCTGGTCGCTGTTTTCGGAAATCGCCGCGGGCTTCGTCGAGCATGAGCTCGACAAGACCTATGACTTCATTTCGGTTCTGCTTTCGAAGGTTGACTACGGCACGATGTCGTCAGCACCGGCCGTGCGCGTCTGGGCTCAGCGTGCTTACGGCGATTGGCTGTCGGCGACGGAGATTCCGGCGAGCTCGGTAATGAGCAACGGGGCGCTGGCCCTCTCCACGGTCTTCGACCTATCGCGTTCAGACGGGGTTGCCAAAACCTTAGCTCGCGTAAAGCAACCTTTGATGGACCACTGCAAGTGGATTGATGACCAATCCGTGGCACGCTGGAGGGCCGAGGCATGAGCAAGTTTCGTGAGCGAATGATGAGTAAAACGGCGGGATTGAGTGCCGCCAAAGATATTGAGCTCGAGACGCAGCCGGCGAGGCCGAGCGTTCCGCGAACGGCTCCGGGTATGACGGTAGCGCTCGCCAATGCGCAGGCGCGAATCCTGGCACTTGAGAAGAGCGCGAGCTCACGGGGATTGCACATTGGCGAAATGATCCCAAACCCGTGGCAACCGCGCCGAGTTTTCAATGAGGTGAAGCTGACGGAGCTCGCGGAATCGATCCGGGAGATCGGTTTAATTGAGCCGATTGTCGTTCGCCAGGTTGAGTCTGGTTACCAAATCGTCGCAGGCGAGCGGCGTTGGCGCGCGCACAAGATGATCGGGAAGGAGTTGATCAAGGCTGAAATTATCGACATCTCCGATCAGGATATGGCGTTGCTTGCGTTGGCTGAGAACGTAGTCCGTGAAGACTTGGCCGACTACGAGATCGCTCGCTCAATCCGAGAAACAGAAAAGGAGTTTCCGAATCGCAAGCGGATGGCGGAGGCGCTGGGAATATCCCGATCTGAGCTCTATCGCTTCCTGTCGTTCGCTGACTTGCCGGATTTCGTGGTTCGGGATCTGGATATCCAGCCGCGGCTGCTTGGGGCAACTGCGGCGGAACAGATCGTCGGAGTGTTGCGGAATAAGGAAGAGCGCGCATTCGACATCGCGAGAGATCTTTGGTCTCAAGTTGTGGCCGGAGATCTCGACCAGACAAAGATTGCTAAGGCGATCAAGGATGCGATCGAAAGTGACGGCAACTCGAGTTCGGTTAGCGACAGGAAGATTGAAAAGATATTCGCTGGTAGATACCAAGCAGGATCGATTACCAAGGACGCCGGAAGCTTCACTGTAAAGATCAAGACAGGGATGCTGAGCGAGGAGAAGGAACAGCAGATTCGAGCTCTGATCTCGCAGCTGTTTGCGCCAACGGAGTGATGTTTTTATTTGCGAAAGGAGCCCGCTTGCTGCGGGCTTTTTTTGTCCCAACTTGGGACACGCATGACGTGCCTCTCTGTGTGGAGGCAATGCGGGAGTGAAATCGGATGATGTGTCCCAACTTGGGACACTCGCCAGCATTGCTATTGACTTGATCTCGATTCTGGGGCGCCCGCCCGAATCTCGTCGCTCCCGGTTCACCAGTTAAGCACTCGAACAGAGCCGTGATCTCGGACATTCCGAGATCCGGAAGAAATCCCGTCAAATAGCGGATCTTCAGGCGCAGTTGGCCAGCCCTCGTGAGCCGACCATCCACAATTCGTACACTCGAAAGCACATCCTCTAACCCCTTATCTAGCGTGAAGTAGCGGACCGCTAGCCGATCACCGGCCTGCTGGGTCCAATAAACTTCTTCGCGCTATCGCGACCGTATAGGCATGCAAGGGAAAGCCCAAAGATTGGGTCGTCTGGTGTAAGCAGGAATCTTGAAACCAGATCCGCCGGCCTCGTCTCTACTGCAGGCCCCCCACTTTGGCGACCTTTGCTTTTACTGGGCGGCCAGCTTAGGGGTAAAAAGCAGCTCTGTCATCCCACTGGCTCTCTTTCATGCATGCGAGAAATTTGACGAAGTCCATCCGAAACCGGCTAAGGTATTGCGAATCGATTTGCGCCTTCAAAAAGGACTTTCCCCTTCTCAGGGCACGCTAACGCTGCCGGTTCGTCGATCCCCTCTTCTCGCCCTTTTTCCCCTCCCATAATGGAAAGAAGCGGGTGAGCACGTGCTGCAGTAGATCGAGTGAGCGCAGCTTCTCGAAAGCGCTTAGCTTCTGCGCATCCGGCGGGACCCCGCCGCGAATTGACTCCTTTATGAATGAGAGGACGTTGCGGTCGAGGGGAAAGAGGGTTTCGGTTGGGGGGGCGTAGAGCACGACGGACGCTGAATAGTGGCAACTCTGGGGGCAGCCACCGCGGTGACCCAGAAAGAGAGAGATTTTGAGACATTATTCTTTTAGTGGCCGTCCATCTTAGGGGTAAGCGGCTCGGCGCGACCAGTTCCATATTCGCGCGCGCATGGGGCATGATGTGAGAGCTTGGGGAGTTCCGTGAGGATCACGTGAGATCGTGCCCACGATCGTGGATCATGGGCACGATCTATCTGGATCTATGAAGCAGTCAGGCAGTGCCATGCGAGCTGACCGACGTCAGCTTGTCGACCACATTCCAAGGCAGCAGTTCGTCGACGCGGGTGATGACGTGATCAGCGATGTGGGTCAAGACGTATTCCAGATAGGCGCGCGGGTTGATGCCATTGAGTTTGCACGTCCCAATCAAGCTGTACATCGCGGCGGCCCGCTCACCCCCGCTGTCGGAACCAGCGAACAGGAAGTTCTTTCTCCCGAGGCTCACGCAACGCAGGGCGTTTTCTGCCAACGCGTTGCTGATCTCGGCTTGCCCATCCTCGCAGAACAGCGTCAGCGCAGTCCAGTGATTCAGCGAGTACTGGATCGCGCCGGCCAGCTCCGACTTGCGCGACAGCGTCGCGAGCTTGGCCCGGATTCTCGTTTCGAAGGCGTCCAGCAGCGGCTTGCTTTTCTCACGCCGCACGCGCTGCCGTTCATCGGGCGGCTTGCCGCGGATGTCGGTTTCAATGCCGTAGAACTCGCCGATCATCTCGAGCAGTTTCTGGGTCTCGTCCGTCGGTGTGCTCGCGTGGATCTCGTAGTACTTTCTCCGCGCGTGGTCCCAACAAGCAGCCTCGCGGATCTTGCCACTTACGTACAACTCGTCGAAGCCGCCGTAGGCATCGGCTTGCAGGATGCCTTCGAATCCGGCGAGATGCGTCTGAGGATGGATGCCTTTGCGATCGCACGAGTACGCGAACCACACCGCAGCCGGCTCCGTCGAGCCCGAACGGCTGTCGTCGCGCACGTACACCCAGAGTCGCCCGGTCTTCGTCTTCTTGTTGCCTGGCGCGAGCACGGGGATCGGCGTGTCGTCCGCGTGCAACTTCGTGCCCGCCATCGTATACCGGCGCAGCGCGTCGGTCAGCGGGCGGCAGAGCGCCTCACACTGTCCGACCCAGCGACCCATGCTGGCGCGGTCAAGCGTCACCCCGTCGCGCGCCGCAATTTCCGATTGTCGGTACAGCGGCGCATGATCTGCGTACTTCGACACCAGAATGTCGGCAAGCAAGCTCGGATGCGCGATACTGCGCTCGATCGGCAGTCCCGGCATCGGTGGCTGCGCGATGTGGCCGCAGGCCGGACAGACCGTCTTGTGCCGGATCGTGCGGATCACCTTGAACATCGCCGCAACACGGGCGAGCTGTTCCGAGACGTCCTCGCCGAGGCACTGCATAGCACCTTCACACTTGGGGCAGATCGAATCCGGTTTGAGCACGCGATCTTCTCGCGTAAGGTGTGGTGGCAGCGGCTCACGTACGGCCGGATCGCTGCTAGTCGTGGACCTTTCTCGTCGGACCTTTGTGTGCTGAACGTCGGCGACACCGCTGCCTGCGGCCAGATCCTCAAGCCGGAGCTCAAGCTTCTCGATCTCTCGGGCAAGTTGTTCCGACTTGCGGCCGAAGTGCATTCGCTTGAGCTTGTCGATCAGGAGCTTCAACCGTGTGATCTCGAGATCGCTTGCGGCGATGTCGCGGCGCAGCTGTTCGATCTCGAGTTCCCGTTCGATGGCCGACGCGCGAGCCTCAGCCAGCATGGCCTTCAGTGCAGCGACATCGTCAGGCAGATCGTCGAGATTCGGCATGTGCCGGAGTTTACGAGCCTCCCGAGCGGTTTACAACACCTACAGCATCGACAGAGGTGCCGTACGGCGGGGCTGCCGCCAATCGATGCCTTCGAGAAGCATCGACAACTGCGCGACCGTGAGCGAGATCTTGCCGCCATCGGCTTGCGGCCAGATGAAGCGGCCGCGTTCCAATCGCTTCGACAGCAGCCAGAGCCCGTCGTCGGTGGCCCAAAGCAGCTTCACGAGATCGCCTCGACGTCCGCGGAAGATGAACACATGGCCGCACAACGGATTCTCCTCGAGCGTCGCCTGTACCTTCGTGGCAAGCCCCTGGAAGCCGCAGCGCATGTCCGTGACGCCCGCAGCAAGCCAGATGCGGGTGCCGGCCGGCAATGTGATCACTTCAGGCATTCCTGCAGGAACGCTTCGGCCCGCTCAGCAGACAGGCCGCGAATCTTCACGCGCCGCTTGCCGATCTCCACCTCGATCTCGCACACGGGCGTCGGCGTCGGTACGCCGCTTGTCACCTTCGACGTCGCGTTTCCCGTAGGCTGCGGCGCTGGCAGCATCAACACCGAATCGATCACGTCAACGCTCAGCAACTCCGTGCCTGTCATGGCCGACGGCGCAGCTTCGAGTCCCGGCAGTTCCAGCTTGCCTTCCCGATATTGCTTGCGCCACCCGAACACGACGTTGGCGTTGATGTCGTGCCGCCGCGCGACGATCGACACCGACATGCCTGGTTCCAACGTTTCCCTGATCACTTGCTGTTTGAATTCCCGCGCATACGTGCGATGGGCCGGGCGCGCTGCATTCGGCATAGCTGACCGTCTCCGTCAATCTAAACGCGACTATCATGCGCCAGCAAAATCAGCATCGGGAAACGGTCGGGCCGAGTCGCTTACCACAGTCTGCCCACTGCCGCCGGCCCGGCATCCGGCGTTTCATGACGTCTCCTTCAACTTCAACGGAGACTTCATGCACGACATCGATCCCATGGCCCTGTTCCGGCTGTCCGTGCTCGGCCCCATCGTGAGCCGCGAGCGGCTCGAACGCGGCGAGCTGCTGCAGCTGCTGCGTCAGCTCGCCCGTCAGGAGTACGCGATCCCCGGCACACGCCGGCGCCATATCAGCGAGCGCACCTTGCAGACGTGGTACTACGCCTGGCGTCGCGACGGCGTCTCAGGCCTGGCCAGCCGGCCCCGGGCCGACACCGGCCGCTCGAAGCTGCCCGAGTCCGTACAGGCCGCCGTGCTGGCCGCCAAACGCGAGAACCCGCAACGCTCTGTACGCCAGATCCGCTGCTGCTCGAAGCCGCCGGCGTCGTGGCGCGCGGTACGCTCTCGCGCTGCGCCGTACACCGCCTGCTCAAGGCAAACGGTCTTTCTCATATCACCGGCCCCGCCGTCGTGCGCGACGAGAAGCGCAGCTTCGTGGCCGAGTATGCCGGCTCCATCTGGTATGGCGATGTGATGCATGGTCCGACGTTCTCGTTCGGCGGGGCGCGCCGCAAGACCTATCTCGTCTCGCTCATGGATGACGCCTCCCGCCTGGTCGCGCACAGTGCGTTTTGCCTTTCCGAGACGGCCCTGGAGATTGAGGGCGTGCTCAAGCAAGCCCTGCTGCGCCGGGGCATCCCGCGCATGATCGTCGTCGACAACGGCGCGGCCTATCGCGCCGCGACCCTGCAGACCATCTGCGCGGACCTCGGCATCCGGCTCGTGCACTGCCAGCCGTACCAACCCACGAGCAAGGGTAAGCTCGAGCGCTGGCACCGTACCGTGCGCGATCAGTTC
>NZ_NKFM01000001.1:0-9298 GCF_002223085.1 Burkholderia sp. HI2714
CGGGTTGGCGTACCCATGCACTTGCCATTTCGATGGGCGGCGGTGTTGACGCGCGCGATTCAACTCGCGACGAGGTCGCGTTGCGCGCAGCTCGAAACGACCGCCTGAATTTCGCATGTCCGACTAATGACTGTGGCACTGTACATTGCCGCCAAGACAGGGGCATTTTGCGACCGCCGTGACTGGTGGTGCATCCTCCGTTAAAATCGCCGCTTTAGAGGGGCACAAGTATGACCGTTTTCACCATAGGCTACGAAGGACTGGACATTGACGCGTTCATGTCGTTGCTCGCTGAGCACGGCATCGACACCGTCGTGGACATCCGCGAGCTGCCCCTGTCGCGCAAACCCGGGTTTTCGAAGAAAGCACTGGCTAGCGCGTTGAATCTCTCCGGCCTCGAGTACGTCCATATGGTCGACTTGGGCTGCCCTAAGAAGGTGCGCGACCGTTACCGTGAGGATGGCAACTGGAAGCGCTACACCGAGGGTTTCCTAAAGCATCTCGAGACGAAAGAAACCGCCATCTCCGATCTGTCGGACTTAGCGAGTACGTCGAACTGCGCGCTACTGTGCTATGAGGCCGACTTCAACTTCTGCCACCGCTCGATAGTGGCCAATGCCGTGCGTGACTACTGCGGCGCGGACGTCGAACACATCAACGCTGCAGACGCTAGAACAACGAACCCTGCATTTCTTCGACTGGCTTTCGCTTAGGCGGATAAACCAAACTAATGATCAGCCACTGGTCTTGGAACCGGTGCTGATTGCCCATCAAGAACATCAAATCCTTTCCGCCGAGCGATTCTTCCAGCTTGGCGCGGAACGGCGCTTCCCAAGCGACGCCGTGGCTACGACGACAGTTCCAAAACAACGCGCCAGCCTCCCAATCGACGATCTTGTGCTTGTGCTCCTTTTCGCCCTCCGGCGTATCACACACATACCGATAATAGAAGTCGAACGGTACCTTGCGAAGTTCCACCACCTGCCGTTTCGCCTCGGCCTCGGAAAAGAGATCGCCCTGCATCTGCTCACGCATCAGCTTCTCTTTTTCCTCCTCCGTCCACTCCTGGTTTCGGGCCTTGGTGATTTCAAGGCCGAGCAATCTCTTTGGGCGCAGTAATGCAATCGACAAGCTGTCGCCGAGCCGTCCAGCTTCGACGGCATCAAAGCTGTCGAAGGATGGGATCTTGGCCAACCACTCCCAACGGGTGGCCCACTCCTTCTTGGTGCCTATCACGTCCCCACAGCTGATCGTGTCGACGTAGAGCTTATGGCTCTCGGGTCGATGATCCTTGTTGGCTTTCTCGACTCTGACTTCGATCCACTGCCATTTTTTGAATTGCTGGCCTTCTTCGATCATCCGGAAGGGCACGGGGTACAAGCGGCGCATTGAGCCGTCCTGGCTTATGCCTGCCACGCAGGACGTCTCAACATACTGGGCACTGGGCGAGGGGTACGTCTTCGCCAAGATCAAGATGCGCTCTAATCGATCCAAAGCCATAGTTATCCCCCTCGCTTTCTCTTCTATTACCTTACATCAGAACCCGATAGTGTCGCTTGTCTGCATCGGACGACTTGAGGATGCGGTACTCCATCCCGCTGGCCACTGCGATCTGCTGAGCGAAGTCCTTCTTGGCTTGCACCACCGCGTCCTCGATCTGGTTGTCGGCCTTCACCTCAACGATGACGTACTTCAGGCTACCATCCGGCTCTTCGCGCTGGAAGATAAAGTCGGGGTAGTAACTACGCACGGTGCGCGAGTCTGGGTCGATGTACTGGATGAAGAAATCAGACTGGCCGTGAGTCAGCATTCCAGTGAAGTAGATTTTCCTCACCCGCTGCTCACGCAGCAGGTCCCAGAACAGCCAGTTCTCCGAGCCGGAGTCAAAGCAGTAGGTGTCGAGGTGGAAACTCTTCGCGCGCTCCTCGTCCTTAATCTGCGCGTCGTTCATCCGGACGATCTTGTCCTTGGCCGCCGACACCTCGTAGTAACCGTTCGGGGGCATCTTAATCAGATCGACTTCGTGCTCCTCGGTTTGCTGCGACTCGTCAAGTTCGTAGAGTTGGCGGAACAGGCGCGGGATGATCTCGTCAAACAGCAGCTCGTTGAACTCATTGGTTATCGCCACCAGCTCGTCAGTGCCTTCCTTCGTCGAGTCCAGCAGTTCCTCTATGTCGAGTGGGGGTAGATTGAGGTAGCGTGACGCCTCCGCCACCAGCGTCATCCGTGAGAAGATGCGCTTTTCGCGGCGTTCGGTCAGATCGAAGGTGCGACTGCCCGACGCGCGTGCGGCGTCGGCGGCGGTCAAACCCTCCTGCTGCGTTTCGATTAGCCGGTACTTCTCAACTAACTCCGCCCACCTCTCTCGGCTAGAGCGTTCAGGGACCAGTTCCTGCCCAGGAACAAGCTGCTTTTCGCGCATCTGGTATTGCTTGCGCACGCGCACGAGCTTGATCTTGACCGGCGGCTCCATTACGCGTACTTCCACGCGCTGCTTGTCGCTGCCCGTCTTTTGCAACTCGTCGGCACTGATGCGGAAGTTCTGTTGTAACTCGTCGTTAAGGGTATTGAGGTTGTCGTTCGAGAGGAAGACATGGCCAGTGTGTTGGGCCTCGCCGATGGCGCGCAGGCAACGCATCGTGGCCTGCAGCACGAACACCTTGGACTTCGGCTCGCGGAACAGGCCAACGCCGAACAGCGAGCGGCAGTTCCAGCCTTCCCGCCCCTTGTTGACCAGCAGGACGAACTGCTTTTCCGAGCCTTCGGTGTCGAGCCGATTGAACTCGCGGATGTCGTCGTTGGTGGTGAGCTTGTCGTCACCCACATTGACCAGAATGCGCGAGGTCGGGATACCGTGCTTGATAAGCGCGCGCTCAACCGCCGGTTTCAGCTCGCTTGTCAGCTCGTCGATAGTGGCAGCGAAGAAGGCCAACTTGGGCAGTAGACCTTCCGGGCGCAGTGTGCCGGACTCCTTCAGGAAGGCTTCGACGGTGACGTCCACGAACTCCTCGGTGCGGGTGCTGTTGTAGCCGTGCAGAAGCACCTTCTTCAGGAAGCCCTTGTCGATGGCTTCCTTCAAGCCGTAGGCATACACCACCTCCGGCAACACCTCGCGCCCAACGTAGGGCGTACCCGTATAGTTGTAGCAAGCCACCACGCGCGTACCCGCCGCGTTGAGGCTGGCGGCGAGAATGTCAATGGTTGTGCGCAGGCTGGTGTCCGTCTCCTTCACACCGACGCCCATGTCCTTGGCGAGCGCCTTGCCAAAAGCGTGATGGGCCTCGTCCACATAAATGCCCAACTGCTCCAGACGGCGTAGCTTCTCGAACCGCTGGTTGGTGGTCAGTTCGCCCTCTTCTTCCGGCTGATCGAAGTTGTAGAGGTCGGCGGCATCGGCATAGACGCCGGTGGCGGCGAGCGTGTCGCCAGTAGCGCCAAACAGTTTGTCAATGGAAGTCTTTTCCTTATGCTGGCGCTTGAGGATGATCTTCTGCGTGTTAGAGACGATGATGTTGAAGCGCGAGCGATCCAGCGTGTCCAGCGACGTGCCTGCTTCTTCAAGGTAGTGGAAACGCAGGTGCGTGGTTAGGAAGTTGACGTACTCCGGCGGCACCACGAGGGTCAGGTCGAACGCTTCGATCTCCTTCAGTGATTGCAGCACCGTCTTATCCGGTGCGAACACTAGGGCGTTGTGACAGTAGCGCGCATCCTTCTCGAATTTATTGCCCAGTAGGAACTCGTAGAAGATGCAGGTCGCCATCAAGATGGTTTTGCCGGTGCCCATCGTCAGCGCGAAGATGTAATTCGGGTAGGCACGCGAGTTCTTGCGCATCTTCTCGAACAGCACCTTGTACGAGCTCAATTCCAGCTCATCCGTCTCACCGAACTGGAACATCTCTTGCCCGGCGGTTCCGAGAAAGGAACCGAACTTGCGACCCTCGAACTTGCCGCTACGCTCGTACCATGCCTTGAAGATCTCCTCGACCTTGGAGTTGCTCAGAAATTCCTTCAGAAAGACGTAGGTTTCCAGCGCCTCGAACTGCGGCTGTCGGAGGAAAGCCTTTGGGTTGCGCTCCGGATTATTGAAGTCGAGGACCTTGCGCGTCAGCTCCTTGTAGTTCTGGCGGATCACACCCCGGTTGTCCTTGTAGAACTGCCACAGAAAGCGGAAGAAAGCGAAATCCAGCGACGCGCCAGACGAGCTAGCCACCTTGCCGTTGGCCTTGATTGCCGTGCGTTTAGTCGCCATTGCTAATGCTCCCTTCCCACGATTCCGAGAGCAGATCGGTGATCTTCACGCGAATGGTCCCGGCGTCTTCTGGCACCTTGTACGCGCCCTTGACCAGCTCGTTCTTGCCCGGAATGTCCACCACCACCGGTTGCAGCACCGCACCGTCGTAGTTCCAGTCGATCAGCACCGACTCGACCAGTTCCTTCCAATCCTCGACCGACTCCTTCTGGAGCGAAAGCTTCTGCAGCAGGTTCATCGGATAGAACTTCTCGATGACCAGTTCCCCCTTGTTGACGGACAGTTTGGCCTGCGAGTCTCGCTTGAACTCCAGATCGGCCTTGTCACGCAGGATGTCAACCACGTCCACGTCGATCTTGAAGGGCTTGGCAGCCAGTTCCAGTTGCGCGCGCAGGTCGGGCTCGTGACCCATGCAGACGAGGGTGATCTTCTCGACCGGGCGGTTTGGGCTCTCGTTCTGCCGGCGCTCCCACGCCTTGTAGTCAAAACCAGCAATCAGCTCATTCAGGTCGGCACGCGTGGCAATACGGTTAACCGGCATGATCTTGACCATGCGTCCGTCCTTCTCGCCATCGAACACGGTACTGAACTCCAACTTCTGCACCTCCAATGCTTCGATCAATAGTTCCTTCGCCTGAATGGGGTTGCGAAATACGTCGTAGTGGTTGACGTTGAAAACATCGAAGCCGGTGTAAATCTTCAAGTCGGCGTCGATCGTCTTCTGCCTCAATTCATCGGCAACGCCAATCAGTCGCTTGGTGGTAATCTGAATTGCACCGAGATTTATGTCTGCACCGATAAAGCGACGCCCCAGCTTCATCGCTACTGCCTGAGCAGTGCCAGATCCCATGAAGCAATCAAAGACAATATCACCTGGGTTGCTCGATGCTTTGACAATTCGCTCGACCAATGCCTCAGGTTTTTGAGTCGGATACCCGACCAACTCTGTGGATTGGTTATGAATCTTACTGATATCAGTCCAAATATCCTGAAGTGGCATACCTTCGTATTCGCTCTCGTACTTCTTCAGACGCGGCACGCCACCAACTTTCTTCGGCCAATGCAGGCGACCATTCTTTTCATGCTGTTCCAGGGTTTCGAGAGGGCAGCGCCAATTTGCCCGAACGCCCTTGAATTCATAGAGGTACCCACCGCCACTCAGTCCATCAGCGGACAAGCTCAATCGCTGGTATCGCTCCTTGCGTTCTTCGTCATAGCAGTCGAAGAATGTATCTAGATATTCTTCACTTGGTGCATGGAAAACCTCATTCCACGTTCGCGTCTTGTTGTTACGTCTCGATCAATTTGAGGCGGAACAGGGGGTTTTTGTCTCGCGTACGTCGAGCACGATTTTACGAACATCGCCGCGAACATCGCGAGACACGGCACCTATGAGATAGGCCGGTACTCCTCTGTTATCGTGAGACGGTTTCCACACCAGTCCACGAACGCAGAACAGCCCGGCCTATGCTTCGGATCGTACATTCGTTTCCGGCAGGAATGTCTGAACGCACATTGGTTCTTGTCATTGGCCGACGCGCAGAGCAAAATCGACGACTGGCGCACGTACTATAACGAGGTTCGCCCCCACTCCGCACTGCAGTGGATGACACCCGCCGAATTCGCCCGTCAGGCAAGGAAATCCGCCTCGCCTGACGACTCAACCAAGCCGGAAATCTCCACTTCCGACCGGGACTAATTCTGGTTCAGGGTCATCCGCCGGAAATCTCCACTTCCGATCGGGACTAATTGCGGTTCAGGGTCACTCCATGAAAACGGAACGCATCGGTTATAAGGGATCTGCGGTGACCCTGCTGGACCGGGCCAGCCTTTCGTAGACAGCGATCAGCTGACGCTTCGTTAGTCCCCGCACGCAGTTCGCCACGAATTGCGCGAGCGACTTAGGGACCCGCTCGCGAGGGAAACTGGGTGGCAGTGCGAATGAAACCAGAAGCAACGTCGTAGTCGTTCCTGTCGCAGGAGAAAGGCGTCGAGGTAAGGTTAGCAGACCACCATCGTGATCTATGACTGCCCGGCCGGTGGCATGATAAAGAGGCGCTCGTCCCACACCACGGGTTGAGGATCTGTCACGACGATTCGCGCCGCGTCAGGATGTGCCGGATTCACCAGCACGTTGGACTCTGCCCGGACGACTACTGAAGGGATGATTAGGAGCGCTGTCCTCGATTCGGTCAGCCATGCGTCGCCGAACTGCCGTGCTACTTGCAGTGCCGCCGCATCCCATTCTCTCGGCAACGTTTCTGCCGTATGGTGTTCGACGCTGACATCGTCGGGAACAGTTGCTTCGACCCAACCGTGCGTTTTCGGCACCTTCCCGATTCGCGCATGCACGAGTACCTCGAGCATTGCACCTGCGAAGGTCAACGCCGCATAGATGACGGGCCGCCCCGGACTATTAAAGCGGCCACCGACGAGCATCGCGCCGGTGCCGCTCCAGATCGTGTGTCGCGTATCAGCGATGCGAACCAACTTCATGCCGGCAGCCCGTAGAACAGCTTCCAGAGCAGTTCTTCGACCCGACGCGCACCGAGTTCGGTCAGCGCGACCTCGAGCGGTGCCCGTCCCTCCAGTTCAGGGTGAGGCGTCGACAGAAATTCACGTGCGTCTTCTTCGTCGTTCCAGACGTAGGTGGTCGTCGCAACGATCCGCGCCAGGCGCTCGGTTTTCTCGGATTCGTCTTGCGTCAGCCGATCACGGCGCCGCTTGTAAGTAGCCTCGGGGATGATGCGGGCAAGCAGCGCGCGGCGGGCGTCGGCACCTTGCGTCGCATGTTCGACGCCGGCGCGCAGCGCAGACTTCGGCAGGCCGTCGCGCACGAGCGCCTCTAATTCCGCCAGCGTGTGCGGGACCGGTCGCAGTTCCATGACCGCAGCCACGGCTTCAGGGGTAACGAGTGACATGACGGCTCCCACTAAGGTATCAGATGATACGAAATTATAGACCATTTGATACCTTTACGAAGCGGATTCGGCAACGGCAGGTTGAATTGAGCACTTCAAGCCCCGGGCCGCCCTTTAAGTCGCTCGGCGCGCCTCCAAGTGGTCAGGCGCCCCAATCCTGCCCCGCCTCGCCCGCCGGCTCTAGTGGGTTTTTGCGCGCGGGCATGTTGGGGTCGTCTCAGAAAACGGAATTTAAAGTACGTTAAGCCTGCGCCGAGGCTGGCACCCAGCGGTACAGCGTAGGAACGGACACGCCGAGATTCTTGGCCACGTCCTTTGCAGGCACGCCGCTGGCCAGCAGCTTCTTGGCGGATTCGATCTTGCTCTCGGTCATCTTGGGCTTGCGTCCACCTGTGCGACCAAGCTGCCGGGCGACATCCAACCCGGCGCGGGTACGCTCGATGATTAGCTCACGCTCCATTTCAGCGAGGCTGGCCATGACGTGGAAGAAGAACCGGCCAGATGGCGTGCCGGTGTCAATGGCGTCCGTCAAGCTCTTGAACTGGACGCCCTGCCTGTGCAGTTCGCCGACCAGATCGACCAATTGTTTGACGCTGCGCCCCAGACGATCCAGCTTCCAAACCACGAGGGTGTCACCCTCGCGCAGCATCTCCTGTGCTTTTCCTAAGCCGGGGCGGTCAGCCCGCGTACCGCTCACCTTGTCTTCAAAGACTTTTTGGCACCCGGCCTTAGTCAAGGCTTCACGCTGCAACTCCAGGTTTTGATCCTGCGTCGAGACACGGGCATAGCCGATTAGCATGGCTTGTCTCGCGCGCGCTCGGTGACAGTGCGACGGCTATCGTTGAGGTTGTCAGCCAACGCGGTAACCACTGCCCGGATTTTTGTCGCCTTCTCAAAATGATCGAACCGGTGGGTTTTGATCCACCACACAGCCGCTTCCATCAGAAGCTCGGGATCATCATTTTTGTTGGCAAAGAATGCATAGAACGACAGGCCAACGTTAGCGCCTTTTTCCGCGATCTTTCGATCACAAATCTCCAATATCTTTTGCTGCAAGGCGGGCCTAATTGGCGATTTGCTATCGTCCATCATGAGACCCATCCTCTATCTCATGGCCATAACGGTCTTCAGCGTTTTGGCGCACAGCGGGCAGTTGCTTGAGCAATTCCGGTAGTGCTGTTTGCACGGTGTCTCACACCACATCGAGGTTGATGTCGAAGTAGCCGTGGGCAATGCGGTTGCGCATGCCGCGCATATTGCGCCATGGTACTTGCGCGTGTGTTAGGGCGAATTCGGCATAACCATCCATCACCTTCGTGACGGCCTCACCAATGATGATGAGGCTCATGATGACGGCCTGCTGAGTGCGCTTGTCCTCAAGGAAATCCTCTTTGGCCAAGCCCTCTACGAAGCCGCACGCATCTGTGGCTGCCTGCTGTATGTGGTCGAGGTAATCGTGAAGACGGTGTTCGCTCATACCGGCTGCGCCTCCGCGAGCACTTTGGCCCGGAACTTCGGCGGCAAGTCAGTCGGCGTCAACAGATCGACGTGGATACCGAGCAGCGATTCAAGTTCGTCTTGCAGACCACCCAGGTCGAACAGGGTGGCACCAGGTAGTGCATCGACCAGCAGATCAATGTCGCTGCCGTCCCGGTCGGTGCCATGCAGCACCGAGCCGAATACACGCGGGTTCGCCGTGCGAAAGCGGCTAACTGCTTCGCGCACTGCACTTCGCTTCATATCAAGCACAACGGAGGGTCGCATGAGCATCCTTTCTTATCGAAACTCATTGCAATGGTAAGGGATCGAGAATAGTATTTCAAGAACTATTTTCGAGAATCGCAACGCCTTGAGTTCGCATGTCACGTTGGTGGTCTGGTGCGGCCTCTCAAAATCCCTCGTTTTCAAGAAGAAGGAGACTGCATGCCCCGTCGTTCGATCTTGTCTGCCACTGAGCGCGAAAGCCTGTTGGCACTGCCCGATGCCAAAGATGAGCTGATCGGCTTTGTTCGACAGGGTATGCGCTCAGTTGGTTGCGGGCGCAATTAGGCTGTCTTGACGCAAATCGCCTTGCCGAAGCTGTTCCACCGGTTCACGAGGTTCGCAATGATCACGCCCTCGCGCTGCT
>NZ_NKFM01000081.1:0-9211 GCF_002223085.1 Burkholderia sp. HI2714
CTCATACACCGCCTCCAACGTCAGTTCCTGTCGTCTGGCGATCTCTTTCGCTCGCACGCCGTCGCTGAACATCAGAATCGTCCGCGACCGGTCTCGTATTCGCCAATCACGACGGCTTCTCGCCATCGCTTCAAGCTTTGTACGTTCTTCCTGCGTCAGTTCCAGCGCTTTCAATGCCATCAGCTTCGTTGCTCGTCCCGTCCAGTTCGAACCATGATTGTAGAGACATTTCATGTCGAAGGCTTAAAAGCTGTCCTCGATGGTCACGGCATTGCTCAGATGCCTGCCCACCAGATCTGGGACTACGTCAGACGCGACGAACTTGTCATGACGTTGACGCAACATATCGGAACAGACCGAGGCCATTACATTTGCTATCTCAGCAGGCAACATCTGCCAGCGCGCGTACGCATCTTTGTGGATTTCATGACTGAACATGTTCGGTCACTCGATCTGAATGACGAAAATGGGCTCACAACAGAAAGCGCCAGAGATCCACTGGAACGTCGAGTAGCATAGTTTCGGTAGCGCAACATCACCGCGCTTCAGAGAGGCGCCTTGTACGCGCGCCAAGTTTCAGCTTGCAGCAACCGCGCACGTAACTGCCTCTCTGGTGCGACTGCGTCACAGTCGATGCGCGTTTAGAATGAGCTGCTGGGCCGTTGTCAAAGACTGACGTCGATTTCGTTCGGGTTGTCGATCATACGCAAATGCACAAAGCATCGGCGGCGGGTGGAAGTAAAACTGCCAAGTTCCGACTTATCATACCGCGTCGTGGTCAAGAGAGTCCGACACCCTCTGGCGAATGAAGCCATTCGGATCGAAGCCCGCGACGGCGTCCCTTACGATTCCCCCGCCCCTCGGCTTCCGGTGCGACCCTTTGAACTCGACTTCAATGGAGCAATCGTGAAAAACGAAGTGCAGGCCTTCCACACGCTTCGTCCGCGCTTGCAAAAGATTGCTTACCGGATGCTCGGATCCGTCGCAGACGCCGAGGACATCGTGCAAGATGTATGGCTACGCTGGCACGATGCGCCCCATGACGACATCGAGATTGCCGAAGCGTGGCTCGTCGCAATCACGACACGGCTATCGATTGATCGCCTACGCACGGCGAAGATCAGACGTGAGGACTACGTAGGTATCTGGCTTCCCGAACCAGCGCTCGGCGACTCGCCAGCGACTCCCGAAGAAATGACAGCACGCGCAAGCGAAGTGTCGGTCGCGTTCTTGATGCTGCTCGAGCGCCTGACGCCGGAAGCGCGTGCGGCATTCCTACTGCATGAAGTCTTCGACATCGACTACGACAGGATCGCCGATGCGATCGGCAAGACTAAAGCCGCTTGCCGTCAACTCGTCAGCCGGGCGAAAACGCAACTACGCAACGACGACGGACCACGCCGCGGCGTACCACCCGACACGCATCGGCAACTGCTGCAGATGTTCGCGCGGGCGGCGACGCTAGGGGACTTTCCGTCGATCCAGGCGCTACTCGCCGAAGACGCGACGCTGATCGGCGACGGCGGCGGCAAGGTCCCGAGCGTCACAACGACGATGCTCGGCGGTCGGCGCATCGCGCAACTGTTCTATGCGACCTGGCTGCACTACGGCAGCGAAATGAAATGGCGCCTAGTCATCTTAAATGGAGAGTGGGGTCTACTGCGCTTCATGCAGGATCGCCTCGAATCCGCGCAATCGTTTGAGACTGACGGCACTCAAATTGTGCGGATCTTCATGCAGCGCAACCCTGACAAACTCGCGCGCATCGCAGCCACCTGCCTCGTCGATTGACGAACAACATGCACCGATTGGTGCCGCCAGCGCAACATGGTGCGCCCCTCTTCCTATCTAGCGCACGCTTCGGCGCACTCTTAAGATGCCATTGCGCGGGCCACTGCCGCCAACGACATCCGCAGAATGTGGATGATTTCTCATCGTCGCCAGGAGCAATTATGTCGCAACGTCTTAACTATATTCAGCAATCGCCGGAGCTGTCCAAAAAACTCCTCGACCTTAGCAACCTTCTACGCAGCAGCGCGATCGAAGAGTCGATTCGTGACCTCGTGTCGATCCGGGCATCCCAGTTGAATGGCTGCGCGTTCTGTGTCGACATGCACGTCAAGGAAGCACATATCCATGGAGAACGTGAGCTGCGCCTCCACCACCTGGCGACGTGGCGCGAATCGACGCTCTTCGCACCGCGCGAACGCGCGGCGCTCGCGTGGACCGAAGCGTTGACGAAACTCGGTGAACACGGCGTGCCGGACGACATCTACGATCGCGTGCGCGGCCAATTGTCCGAGAAAGAGTTGTCCGACCTGACTTTCGAAGTAATGGCCATCAACGCCTGGAATCGTGCGAACGTCGCATTCCGAACCGTACCCGGCTCGTCCGACAAGGCATTCGGCCTCGACAAGGCGAATCTTTCCTGACGCACACTCATAATCAGGCTCCGTTTTTTATACCGTCGTCCGCACCTGGATAGCTGTCGACCGGAAACCCACCCCATGATCCGCTTAAAACATAACCTTGTTGCCGCCTTCATCGCTACGAGCGCGGTGGTCAATTACGTCCACGCCGCACCCTCCGCGATCGTCACACCATTGATGACGAAACCACTCGATGAGTATCCCGGTAAGGAGGCTCTGATGGTTTCGGTTAAGTATCCGCCCGGCGCGGTCGAACCTGTCCACCACCATAATGCGCACGCGTTCGTCTATGTCGTCGAGGGTTCGATTGTGATGCAGGTGCGGGGTGGTGAACCCGTCACGCTCAAACCGGGCGAAACGTTTTACGAAGGGCCAAACGACGTGCACACCGTCGGACGCAATGCCAGCAAGACGAAACCTGCAAAATTCGTCGTGTTGATGTTGAAGGACAAGGGGGCGCCGGTGCTAGTACCGGAAAAGTAATCTATTTGCGCCCCACTGCCTTTTTTTGAAAAAAGGCAGCAGACAGTGTCACAGGTGGCCATGCTGAAACGTCTAGTTATATAGGAACAAACGACTCTCTTGCCCAAATGTCAGACACCTCCATCCGCCGCACTGCCGCAGACGACCCGTACGCCCGCAGCTTTTCGAGCTGCTATGCCGGAGTAGTTACTTTTCTGGCCGTTGTCACCGAAGGCAGTTTCGCCCGTGCTGCCGATCGCCTCGGCGTCGGCCGTTCGTCGGTTAGCCGCCACATGCAGAGACTTGAGGAACGGCTCGATGCCCGGCTCTTCCAACGCACAACGCGCAGTATGTCACTCACGCGCGAGGGTGAACTCTTCTACGAGAACTGCCGACCCGGTATCGAACACCTCGCTCAGGCACTCGAGGACATGCGAGAGCTACGGAGCGGACCGCCAAGTGGTCATCTCCGTATCGGCTCGACGCCCGGCTTCGGGCGCAAAATCATCGCGCCACTTCTTCGCGAATTCCATGCGCGGTATCCTGACATAACACTTGAACTATTGCTGAACGACCGGCCGGTTGACTTCTCGGCTGATCGCATCGATGTTGCATTTCGCGACGGGCGCATGGAGGACAGCGCAATCATCGCGCGTAAACTGATCCCAATGCAAATGGTTGTTTGTGCATCACCTGCCTATGCACAGCGGCACGGTCTGCCACATCATATCGAGGAACTAACACGGCACCGCTGCATCAATCTGCGTACCGCGTCAGGCCGCGTGACAGAATGGAAATTCAAGATCGACGGACTCGCGCAACAGCGCCAGATTGCCGCACATCACACGTTCAACGACCTGGATCTCGTCGTACGCGCCGCACTCGACGGACTTGGCATTGCGCAACTGCCGACACATCAGGTCAGCGACCTGCTGGCGGACGGTCGGTTGGTGAGCTGCCTCGGCCAGCACGCACCGGACGACGGCGGCCACTACATCTGCTATCAAAGCCGCAAGCACCTACCGACCCGCATTCGCGCGTTCATCGATTACGTAATCGAGCAGACACGCGCATGTGATCGACAATGTCTGGATATGATGACGACGCTATTGCCCGTCGAGACTGTCGATTGATGCATTCACGGCAACACCATGGGTACCCGGCCAACTCTACCGAAACCTACGACGCTTGCTTACGATATCTCTTACCCAAAGCGCGCACCGATCTGGTTCTCCTTGCGTAAATTACACACCTGCGCAAATACAGGAGTTCGACGCGCGCCGCCTTTTTCATTCGGCAGATAAAAATAGTGCACCGCGCAAGGAGAGCATTCGTGAAGATCGTCGTGATTGGCGGCACCGGGCTCACCGGCCGCAAGGTCATCAACAACCTCCGCGGGCGCAGTCACGAAGTCGTCGCGGCCGCACCATCGACTGGTGTCAATACGACCACGGGCGAAGGGTTGAGCTATGCAATTTCGGGAGCTGAAATTGCAATCAATCTCGAGAATCCCTCCTCATTCGAGGAAGTGGCAGTAAAGAAATTCCTCGAGACTGCAGCGCACAATTTGTTCACCGCAGAGCGTGCGGCCGCCGCGCGCCATCATGCGGTATTGCCCGTGGTTGGCACCCATCGTCTCGAACAAAGCGCGTGCTTTCGCGGCAAGATAATCCAAGAGGACTTGAATCAAGAATCGGGGGTGCCATACACAATCGTACGCCCGACGCGGCTTTTCGAATTTCTTGGCGCGATCGTACAATCGCGATCCGAAGATGAAATCACCCGGTTGTCTACCGCGTACTTCGAGCCGATCGCTTCGGATGACGTAGCAGCCCCCCAACCGATTTTTCCCTCGATACCCCACGAAATGGCACCATCGAAATCGGTAGTCTCGACTGTCTGCGAATCGCCAATCTCGTAGAACACTTTCTGTCTGTCACGAACAATCCACGCACGATCATCAAGGACACTGGCACCAGTTACTTCGGTGCGGCAGTACAAGACGATACCCTCGTGCCAGTGCTTGGCGCACGCCTCGGAAATACGACATTCGACGTGTGTTCCAAGCAGACCCGTGCTTCAAGTTAAACGAAGACATTAGATCGCACAAAACAATGACTTCATTGCGCCCCCCACCGCTGTCACTATTGAATAAGTACCGCGGACGAGAGCCGCAGACGGTATATTCGACCACGGTAACCGTGACCGGTGGCGCAGCAGCTCACGGTCGAGCGTCCGGTATTGCCCGGTCAAATGACGGAAGCCTCGACGTGGAACTACGTCTGCCCCCAGAGCTCGGCGGCCCCGGCAATGGCCCCAATCCAGAACAGCTATTTGCCGCGAGCTATGCCGCATGTTTTCATGGCGCGCTGAGCCTGTTGGCCGCAAAGGTGGGGGTGGTAATTGACGGCGCCACGGTTTCGGCGTCGGTCGATTTCTGTCGCGACCCTATGGATGGGCTCTTCATGCTGAATGCGAATATCCGAGTCCATCTGCCGGGTGTCGAGCGGTCAATTGCCGAGGAGCTCGTTCGGAACACTGAGCGCTTCAGTCCATACACGAAGATGGCGCGTGAAGGTATTAATCATGTCGTCGCACTCGCGCCGTCTGACGACAAATCCAAAGTGTGAGCTGATTTCGGCACATCGAGCTTCGGACACATCAAACACACCGGCAATCCTCACGGTACTCTCACGGTCCATCAATGTGCGAATGACTTTCGCACGTGCGTATGTATCCGCATGCCGTGGGTTGCTCGTACCGAACTCCTCGACGAGCACCCGCGGCCCACCAATCAATACGGATAGCGAACGTTATTTCCGGACGCTATGAGCAACTTATCGGAGTGCCGTCTAGATAATGACCCGGTAATGCGTTAATTCTTTGGGCGAAGATTGTCAATTGAGCAGGCTCAGACTGCCTTGCATCTCACACCGCAAAAAAATCAGACCATGCATGCTAGGCAGCTGTTTATCGTCGGCCGGCGGGCGAACCGAACCTCGGCCAACGCGGAACATCGCCGAACACACACTCAGCAATCGGATATGTTCTCGCCGCCCGCTTCTCTCATGTGACTCGCGATCCACACTTAGGATACGGATCACATATCGCGTGTCCGGGGAATAATCACCGCTTGGCCATGGAGTTTTCCGTTCATGTCAAGCAGTTGCCACAATGTTGCTTCCTCAATCATGAAGCGTCGGCCCGATTTACTCACGCGGACGCCCCTGTAGCCCGACTCGTATCCAAGACGCCGTACGCGCTCGAGAAACTGTTGCCGCTCCTCGCGATTTGGGACTTCAGCCGAAAGCCGGGACGGCAGCCGAATGATCTCATCCCAAGTATATTCAAAACAGCGTTGCGCAGCCTTATTTCCATAAATGAAAATCGGATCCCGATCAGTATTGTGTGCCAGTACCGCAAACGGCGCGCTCTCATAAAGCCACTCGGTAGCGTCGACCACAGACATTGCCGTCGGGATCAGTGCGCGACCGAGCAGACGGGCATAGCTGTCGGCAAGGAGTTGATAGAAATCAGGATTACTATGGAGTGGAGTCATCTTAAGAAAAGCGACGGAGATTAGCAGATCATGACAAGAGTAGACGGTACTCCAATACGCTTCTGTCAATGAAGTTTCTGCGCGCCTGGCACGAGCGTCAATGCGATTCGATATAGCTTTGGCATACAGAACGCCCGAAGAATCAATTGCATTCGATAACGTGATGATCGCAACGACATCACGTAGGTCGGTAGCCGGGCGCCTACCGCAAGAAGCTGGTCCCCGTCCTGGAGGAAAATCATGGAGCACGGCCGCGTGTTTTTGTCGCTCGACATCGACGGCGCAATCACCTATCGCAACTCCACGAGGCGGCCGACGCCACACGAACGCTCGTCGACACATCGCGGTCATGGCAGTTCGCCAATCCACTGCTCGCCTTTTCGGCGACACACGATGCTGAACGTTCTGCCGACGTTGCTTCGCTAGCCGGTCAAGCAACGGACGCAATATTCGCTCTGCCAATCCGGCGGGAAAACCGAAAAAATTTAAAGCTGCCGCGAGTCTTGTCAACCCGTGGCGGCTTGTTGATAATCGTCAGCGCGATCTACACGACGATGACCGAACGTTGAGCATCAGTCAGTAATCCCACAACACCGGAACGAAACGGAAGCCATCACCGTTCTTTGCGATATGACCGATAGACGGGAAGGCGACGTGTGCTGCGGCCAGCAGGGCACCGGTTTCAGCAGCTTCGTTGAGCAGCGCGATGCGTACGTCCACAGCCACTTCAGGATCGTGTTCGAAACCATTTTGCCATTCTGGCTTGTCGAAACCGACTTCGAAAATCGCATCGCCCACAAACGTCAGCTTCTCACCATTCGACTCGACATCCACGACACAGTGCCCCGGTGTGTGTCCGCCGGTAACGCGCGCCGATACGCCTGCTGCGACTTCCACGGTCTGATCAAACTGTACGATGTTTTCGCTGTAGAGTTCCACAAACGTTGCAGCAGCCTTACGGAGTGCAGGAGGAACCGTTTCCGGCATCACAGTCTTGCTGAAGTCCGGATTTCGCCAAAACTCCACTTCAGTAGCCGAGACGTGAATGCGTACGTCCGGGCGCAGTTTGGCCTTGACGCCATCAACGTTCAGCCCACCGACGTGATCCATGTGCATGTGCGTAATCACAATATCCGTGACCGCAGCCAGATCGATGCCAGCCGATTCCAGGCGCATTACCGACTGACCGGCACGCGTGAAATATTCGAAGCCGTCGCCCACACCCGAGTCGATCAGGACTAGGCGGTCGCCACTGCGTACGAGCGCAATGTTCAGCGCCCAGTCGAACATGTCACGCTGCAGGAAGCGGCCATCGAACCATTGATTGCGGTCTGCCTCGCTCACGTTAGTGGACATGGTCGAGGTCGGCAAAGGCAGAATGCCGTCACTGATAAGCACCACATCGACATCACCCACACGCACGGCGTATCGGGAAGGCACGAGTTCGCCGGAACCTTCTTTGCCAAGTTTGGAAGTAACCGGTTGCAAATTTCGGATCGTTTCGCTCATGTTAGTACTCCTTGTAACTAAGTGCGGGGTGGGTTGTTGCTTGAATTGCCTTTTACTTCCGTGCATGTTTCGGGGCGCAGGTTTTAAGCTTGGCAATGCTTTACATGGCTGCTACAACAGACATGAGTCACCTCAACGAATTACCCAAGATTAGCTTTGTCGAGTCCGAATACTTTGTCGGACAGGCCTGGTACTGTCTGGAACGCCACATTCAGACGATTCCAGGTGTTGATCACTCCCACGAGGAACGTGAGATCTGACAGCTCCTTCTCGGAATACTGGGTACGCACTCGGTCGTAGATCCCGTCCGGAACACCAAGCGAGGAAAGCTGGGTCAACACTTCGGTCCATGCTAGCGCGGCTCGTTCTCGCGGCAAGAACAGCGTCGATTCATGCCAGATCGCTACGTGATGCAAACGCAGTTCGCGCTCTCCGTGGATCTTCGCCAGCTTGACGTGCATGTCCACGCAGAATCCGCAGCCATTTGAGTTGCGACGCGCGAATCTCGACGAGTTCTCGAATGTGGGCCTCAATCGTTGTATTCGAAAGCAGGCTGCCGAGTTCGATTGGTTTTTGGGACAGTTCGGGCGATTGCTGAAAGAAATTGACACGTTGTGTCATTGTCGCTCCTGCTGGCATGGCGGGTTACATTCGCCGTACCTGCGTCGGACAACGTGTCGCACGTACCGCTTGGAACGAATCGTAGCCTTCGATTTGATTGGCTAGTAGGGTCGGCAAGGTGCGCACTCTGTTGTCGGCCCGACACCAATCCGGCCATCGCGTATGGATCACACGGCCACACGCGCCGGCTCTCACCCAGTGAATGGTCCGCTCGATCTGCGGATGCCCTCTGCAGATGAATCACAAAAAATTCGTGAGCAGCTACCGCCGAATTCTTCTGACCACTTCGACCCTCAGGTGCTCGCTAGATACACGAGCGCAGCAACTTTTCCTCGCACTGCCAACCCGAAGCGAGCAGACCGATGGTAAGCGCGTCACCAGCACCGTCGTGACGGAGTTATCGATTACCCCATCGATTGGTCGCGAGTCGCATCAACGCGGCGTTGGCAGCACGCAAATCGAATAGCTCCGGGTCGAATCCTGGGCCGACCCATTGACGATAGTTATCCGCTTCTTCGCTGTCAGGCCTGTCGCGCAACGTGGTCAGGAACGTTTCATACCCTGGCGCACCGCCGACGTCTTCCGGTGGGCAAGCGCGAGCACCATCGATCACCCTGGACTCGCCCCACGA
>NZ_NKFM01000082.1:0-8730 GCF_002223085.1 Burkholderia sp. HI2714
CTCATCGAAAAACTGCCAGCCTCGCATTCGCGTCAGTGACCCGAAACAGCTCGGGATCGAACGGCTCGCCGAGCCACGCGAGCAGCGCGCGCTTGGCATCGGTCATCCGGCCGGCGAGCGTGCGCACGAGCTGTGCGTAGCCCGCCGGGCCGCCACAGTCCTCGGGTGGGCACGCCCCGGCGCCGGCCACGCAACGCGGCGTGCGCGCCCGTGGATGGGCCGGCCCGATCGCCTCGATTTCGACGATATGACGCCAGTTGTCGTCGGGGTCGTAGGTGTACACGAGCGCCGCACCGACCTCGCCGACTGCTTCGAGACGCACGTCGGTCGGGGCGGATTCAAGACCGACTGCCGAGGCAGCGTCCCCCCGCGTTGGAAGCCGAAGCGATGGCGATCGTGCCAGCCCATCGCCGCCTGAATCACGGCGTGCAGCTCGGCCAACGACATGTCCGCCGGCACCTCAAGGCGGCGCCAGATTTCGGGGGCGACGTCCGGCAGACTGACCCGCAGCCGCATCACGCGCGGGCCGGGCGGCGCCTCGACGATATTGCCCGCTGCCGACGCCGAACTTCCCGGCCCGCCCGCAAACGGCATCACCGCATCGGCCACCTGAGCGGCCGGCACCCGATAAGTCCAGGTGCGCGCCGTGCCGACCCATTGCGCGTCGAGCTCGGCCACGCAGTGGTGCAAGTGCGCTGCGTCCCGGATGGCATCGAACAGCGCGTCAAGCGCGGTGTCGAGTGCTGCGTCGTTTTCATGCAGCACCTTCAATGCATAGACACCGGGTGCAAGGCGCTCGGCCGCGTAGCCGCCTGAGCTCGCGTCGAGGATGCCGCGCTCGAGCGCGCGCAGCGTGCGCGCGCGGCCTCGCCCGCCAGGCGCGACGTTGTCGATGCGCAGCGTGAGCCGGATCGGCGCGGCCCGCATGCCCGACACTTCATCGCGGTCGCGCGCGGCGCAACCGTCGTCCTCTGCATCGTCACCGATCCACTGCGGCCGGAGCGACACGCCGGTGATTGCAGGCGCGGGCGACGGCGACGCCCCGCCCGGCTCGACCGGCACCGATTCCGGCGGGGCCTGCTGCGCGTAGTAGTCGACGGCCGCCTCGAGCACGCGCTGCTGGCGCGCCTTCACGTAGATCGAGGTGGTGGCGAGCGACGCGTGGCCGAGGATCTGCTGCACCACGTCGAGCGGCACGCCACGCGCGGTCGCGTCGGTACCGAACGTGTGGCGCAGCGCGTGCGCACTGGTTTTCTGCAGCTGCGCGGCGTCCCACAGCGACAACGCGCCCCAGCGCTGCAGCTCGACCTGCAGGCGCTTGAGCGCGGTGCGCACCAGGCGCCCAAGCGCATCGGGCGTATAAGAATCGACCTCGGCGCCCGGCGGCTCGCCGTGCCGGGCCTGAGCCGCCGCGGTGCCGGGAATCGTCAGCGGTGCCAGCAAGGGCAAGTCGGGCGAGCAATCATCGATCACTTCGCTGCCGTGTCCCCCGTCCCACGCGAGCCCGCAGTCGGCCCAGTGCGCGCGCAGCGCCGCGAGCGTGGCGGGGCTGACCGGCACCGTGCGCACCTTGCTGCGCTTGCCGACCAGCGTGAGCGTCCATACCGATTGCCCCTTGATGCCGTCGACGCGTTTTAAGCCGCTGCGCCGAGCGCTGGCCGCTTCGGCGCGGCGCAGGCCCGAATCGACCATCAGGCCGATCGCCGCGCGCGCGATCCGCCATTGCGCGGCGTCCTCGTCCGGCCGCGCGCAGTGCGCGTCCAGCGCGTCGCGCAGCGTGCGCAACAGTTCCGGCGCCAGCGCGCGCTCGACCTGCAGCGACCACTCGCGCGTGAGCGTCGCCGGCAGCGTCACCGCACTGAACGGGTTGCCGGCCAGATAGCGCACCTTGACCAGCCAGTCGAACGCCATGCGCAGCGTGCGCACCGCATAGGCCTGGCTGTCGGCCGACAGCGCGCCGGTGAACGGCCGCCAGCGGCCGCTCGCGCGGGGCCGCTTCGGGCCGCAGAAGTCCGCGCGCGGCTGCACTAAAAATGCCTGGTACGCGTCGCAGTCCTCGACGCGTAGCGACGACACCGCGACGCCGCGCACTTTCAACGCCCACAGCACGAAGCGCTCGATCTCGCGCGTATACGCACGCAGCGTCGCGGGCCGGTCGCGGTAGCGCGTGAGCCACGCGTGCAGCGCGGCCAGATCGTGCTCGGCACGGATGAACGGGAACCCGACCGCGCGGTTCGTGCCGCCCGCGCCCGACAGTTCGGCCGGCGCGGCCAGCCGCTCGAGCGGCGCGAGCGCGTCCATGCCCGGCCCGACCACGATCGCGCGATCGGGGGCGGGCGTGAGCGGTGTGGTGTCTACAGCAGCATCGACGTCGGCATCGATGCGCACGCCGAGCGTCGCCTCGTGCCGGCGCAGCCAGGCCACGAGCGTGGCCGCGCGCAGCGGCCCGATGCGGGGAATCGCGCGCCACCAGCGGCCGCCGTGCCGGTTGCAATACGCGATCAGCGCGCCGAGCGTGGCGATCCCCTCCCCGGTGAGGCGCTGCGCGACGAGGGGCCGGAACCACAGCGCGAGCGCGTGATCGGCGCGCGGGCGCCGCCGCGGCGAGCTTGGCCGCGTCCTCGACCAAGCGCAGCGTCAAGGCGGTGAGCTTCGCTTCACCGTGCTGCCGCATCGACGCGCGCAGGTGCTCGGCCAGCGCCGCGGAACCGTTCAGCAGCGCCAGGCGCACCAACGCGTCGCGCATCGTGGCCAGATGCCGCTCGACCGCGTCGGCCTCGGCCGGCACCGCGCTGTCCTCGACGTCGTAGAAGCGCCGCGCGATGGTCGCCGCAGGGATGCCCTGAATGCGCGCGCGCAGCGCGGCGAAGTCGGTGCGCGTATAGGTCGCCGGCGGCGGCACGGTGAGCGCTTGCGGCCGGTTAGCCATCCGCCTGCTCTTCCGCGTCCGGACCGATCACCCGGGTGCCGTACGCCCCGCAGGAAGTCCCCTTGGGGGATCGCTCGAGCAGCGCGATCGCGTCGCGGAGCTTCGCGCGGTCGAGCGCGCGCTCGCGCTCGCGTTGTTCAGCGGCCTCGCGCGCAGCCTGCTGGGCGGCCCGCGCCGAGCGGGAATGCGGCCGTTGCACGGTCGTCCAGGTGTCGGGCGCGAGCCGATAGCCACGGGCGCCACCGGGGCCCGTGTGGGGAACGATCGCCGGCAGGATCAGACCATCGCGCCCGCCGGCCTGCAGCTGATCCTGCAGCCGCGCGAGCGCGAGCGGATTGCGCGCGTCGCGGTCGCACTGCGCGAGCGTGAACGGCGCGGCGCCGACGCGCTGGCCGAGCGCATCCAGCAGGGGGCGCGATGCGGTCACGCGGGTGGGCAGGCGGGCGGAGCGGCGCAGCACCATGACGGACAGGCTTTAAAAGGGAGAGGCCCTAAATAGAAAAATAGCAACTGCCGTATTCTAGCCATTAAACGGCGGGCTGCTAATGAGAATTAGCAGACAAGACCACCCGCTAAAAAATCGGCCCGCCTCGTTCCCACCCGCTTGCACAACTAAAGTTGTATCTATCGACGGCCCGCTGGTCCGACAACCGTGCCGGAGCTGCTCCAACGGGTTTTCCGGGGCCGAGTTTCGAGATAAAACCGAGCTGTCGTGATGAACGGTTTTATCCGCGCATGCGATTCCAGCCGCCCCGCTGGCGTCCCCATTCGACCCACGGCGAATCACCGGGCGGCCCGTCGCGTGAGGCCTGGGTGCGCTGGTAGTAGCGGGCCGCGTCCGCCAATACCGCGGCGTCCCGCCAAAACCCTTTCTGGTAGCGGATGACCGCCACGAAATATCGGTAGTCCGCGGTCAGGCGGGGATCCATGTGTTCGGGTTCGATCAGCGGGATGGACCGGGCGACGGGCAGGTCGACCTGACAAACCCGCCGGGAATCGCGCGCCTACCGTCGTAGTGATGCGATGGCCGCGGCCGGCGTCCCGTCCAGCACCTGCAGGCGAGCCTGATCCCAGCGGGCGACGAATTGCCCATCTCCGGCGCGATAAGTTCTTCCCGCGAACCAATTCTGGATTTCTGGGTCTATGCGGGGATAGGCTCGCATGGTGTACGGCGTGAAGAAGCAGAAAGGATTGGAGTTGAGTCCGGAAGATCGGCGTCGGCTGGAACAGATCGTCAAGCGCGGCACGGACTGGCGTGAGCGCGAATGGTCGCAAACGCTGCTGTACTTCGCCGATGGGTGGCTTGGACCGGCGATCGCGCGGAAGTTGGGCCGCAATCTGGACACGGTGTACGACTGCCGCAAGCGTTGGCTGCAGACGGGTTGGGAAGCGGTGCGCAACAAGAAAGCGGGTGGCGCGCCATCCAAGCTGACAGCAGAACACCGTGCCCTGCTACACGGCTGGATCATGCAAGACGCGCTCACGACGCCGCAGCTACAAGCGAAGCTGCTGGAGAGCAGTGGCCTGCGGGTCGCAGGCAGCACAATAAGCAAAGCGCTCAAGCAGATGGGCATCGTTTGGAAACGCACGCGCCACACGCTTAAAAAAAGCGAGACGAAACCCGGTTCCGTGCCGCTAAAGCGGAAATCGAGGAACTGAAGGCCGCGGCCAAACGAGGCGACATCGAACTGGCGTACGTCGACGAAACGGGCTTTGCTCAGGCGCATCCCAACCGAAGCGCTTGGACCCAACGTGGCGAATGCCACGCCATCGAAGCTCGGCGTGGCAAGCGTCTGAATCTGGTGGGCGCGCTGCTGTCTTCGGGGCGCCTGTTTGCCGCCAAGCTTTGGCGAACCATGACCGCACCGTTGTTTGCGGGCTTCCTGGGGCTGCTGATGGAACAGGTCAACAAACCGCTGGTGGTCATTCTGGACAACGCCTCGGTGCACACGGGCAAAGCCATCAACCCGTTGCTCGATGTGCTCCGGCAGCGCGGCTTGCGTTTGTACTTCCTGCCACCGTACAGCCCAGAGCTGAACCGCATCGAGAAGCTCTGGCACCAGATGAAGTACCAGTGGCTGGCCTTCAAGGCTCGCGACGTAGGCACGCTTGAAGCCGACATCGACTCAATCCTCGACGGATTCGGCGAGAAATACGGATTTAGTTTTTACTGAAAACTTAGAGCCAGCACCATGGCCGACCTTCCTTCACACCCAGCAGGCGCCGCCTTCGTACGTCGTCGTCCGCAGGGGCGATCGCGTCGATCACATGCCAGCCGGCGTCCTCCGACCAACTCAGACAGGCACCACGACAAGCCGCCCACATTGCCTCGAGCCGCGCCTGCCGACGTGCGGCGTATTGAATCCGGCGAGTTGCCTGGTCGGCGCACGGCATCGGTGTCCAGTGCGTTGTCGCCGGCGCCGCACAGTGCAAGCCGTCGGGCCGGGCGCGCCCGTTCCAGATAAGCCGCCATCAGACCTCAATGACTAAATCCGTATATTTGGCTAAATGTCCATCTGCCGTTACAAGCCGCAGTGGTTCAATCATGGCCTGAGCGACGAGAAGTCGGTCGAACGGATCACGGTGAATGTCCGGCAGATCACGGACCAGCGCTGCGTGGGTAACGCGCACCGGCAACTCTACAAAGCCGGCGGCCGAAATCTCGGCGACTAGTTCGTCCACGTTGACGTTGAGTTTTCCGAGACCTGCCTTGATCGACGCTTCCCAGATAGTCGCGGCGCTGACGAATACTTCATCGGCGTCCGTGATTAGATGGCGCGCACGCTTGGACAGCTTGGGGTCGTCCAGGACGGACCAGAGGTAGACATGCGTGTCCAGCAACAAGCGCATTACCGGCCCTCGAATGAAGCCAGGACGTCGTCCGGGAGAGGCGCGTCGAAGTCGTCCGCAATCTCCACCCTGCCCTTCAGGCCACCAAAGCGCCGTTTGGGCTTGAGAGGCTCCAGCGGAACAAGGCGCGCGGCAGGCTTACCAGCCTTGGCGATCACAATCTCTTCGCCGCTGGCCGCCGCGTCGACAAGCCGCGAAAAGTTGGTTTTTGCATCGTGAATGTTGACGGTATGCATTGAGCATCCTTATCGGACTAACTAGGACTAAACTATCTTAGCCCCCGTTAGTCCAGTCGTCAACTCCAGTTTTGAATAGCAGAAAGAAATGACCGATCAGAACAGCGGCAGTTGCCGAGCATCCCGCTCGGGCACGGAGGGCGGCTCCACACCTTGTTCGACCCGGCGCATCCTCGCGATCAACGGCACGCCGCAGCCGTCGACCGTCAGACTGAAGCCGAACGCCTCGAGGTCGTCGCGCGTCAGGTGCGGCAACGGCTGCCAGCTCGGTTGCCAGCCGCGCGCTCGCGTGCGCGCGAGCAGTTGACGCTTGGTCAGCCCCGGCACGCAATCACGCACGAATTGCGCGCAGGCCTCCGGCACAAGGTCCGGCGGAAACGTTGGCGGTAGTGCGAAGGCCGCCAGTTGCAGGGTATCCGTCATCGATCCTCCGATCGAACCAAACGTCGGCTACCTGATAGCTACCTTATAGCTACCAAGTATCAGGCGATTACCTCTAGGTGTCTCGCACCGCCCTGCACTGCGTCAACAACAAGGCGGCGGTCGAAGGTCGCGAGCGTACCGCCACGCATACGTGCGAGCGCTAGCAGATAGGAACATCGAACCTGGTCAATACGGACGGCATGATATCCGAGGAACAATAGCTACCCGACAGGTATCCGGTAGCTACCAGATACCTGATAGCTATCTCTCAGCGCACGTGACTGATACCTGGTATCTATTGGATATCCATCAGATATCTGATAGCTACCAGATACCCCTTGGATATCGAATAGCTATCGGCTACTATGTAGCTATCTAGTAGCTACCGGATACCAAATAGATATCGATGTTGCCCACTGATACCTTTAGATGCCGTTGATCGTGTCGGGTATCTGGTAGCTATCAGATACCTATTAGGTATCTCCAATTCCCCTCCAGCTAAAAGGAGAACTTCCGATGCCGGTTATTGTGTTTGTGAGCCCGAAGGGCGGAGTAGGCAAAACAACCTCAGCTGTGGTTCTTGCTGATCAATTGGCGCGAAGCGCCGATGTCGCAGTCATCGACGCGGACCCCAATAAGCCGATCGCCATGTGGGCCGCGGGCGGCACCAAGCCCGACCGAATGACCATCATTTCCGACGCCGATGAGGAAAACATCATCGACAAGATCGAGGCTGCGGCAACGCAAGCACCGTTCGTGATCGTCGACCTCGAAGGTACTGCTGCAAAAATCGTCATCTTGGCTGTCAGCCAGGCGGACCTGATCGTGATTCCCATGCAGGGGTCCCAGCTCGACGCATCGCAGGCATCGCGCGCGATGAAGGTCGTCCAGCAACAAGAAAAGATGTCTCGGCGGAAGGTCCCATACGGCGTATTACTGACTCGAACGAGTCCCATTATCCGCACGCGAACGATGAAACACATCAGCAGCACGTTCGAGGAGGCCGGAATCGCATTGTTCAACACGGAACTGAACGAACGCGAAGCGTTCAAGGCAATGTTCTCGTTCGCGATGCCGCTCGCCGAGCTTGATCCTAACGACGTTTCGAATTTGGACAAGGCTATTTTGAATGCGGAAGAATTCGCAGACGAAGTCGTCGCGAAATTGCGCGAGGGTATGGCGCCGTCGCAGGAGGTAGCGTGAAATGGCTGAGCGTAAAAACCCGCTCGATTTGAGTGGCTTCGCGCCGCGGTCAACAGTGTCCGGCAACCGACCGGCTCCGGAGGTCGTCGAACAGATAGCGGCCGAGACTGGATTTCCCAGCCGACAACCGGCGAGCGCAGCCAGTGCGCCGATCACCAATACCCCTGCAGAAAAGCCGGTCGGCAAAGCGACTCGAGTGCGACGGCCTGAAGCTGAATCGCCACGGCAAGATAATCGACGTCGGACCGGCCGGAACGTACAAAAAAACGTGAAGTTAACCGCGCAAGGGGTTGCGGATCTCGAAGAAGAGGCACGTCATTCAAAGGAAACCTTTGGTGAAGTGCTCGAACGAGGGATTGCCGCTATACGACGACTCCGCGAGATGGGAGTGGAAGACTACTACGTGAAAGAATAATAGTGTCAGATATCCGTCTGCTATCTATTTAGTATCTGGTAGCTACCAGATATGTGGATCCTGTAAGGTCGCAACCAATTCTCGAAGAGGCTATATCTCTTCTTGAGGCAAGCCCCAACGGGGCGCGTCAGGCCCGAAGGGCATTGCTCGCGGGGAGTCGGTGGGGGGGTGCGGAACCCCGGCAGAAGCCGGGGCTATCCACGCCCTTGTGGTGTGGATAGCGCAGCCGTCCACGGACGGGCGCGGGATGTTTCGGTGAGGATCGTGCTCGACGGTTTTAGGCTTAGAAAGGCCTAAGAAAGGCTTAGACACAGTGGAGAACTTTGTTAACCCTTTGATAGCTTGGGAGAATTTTTTCGTGCTGATATCTCAACCCACGAAGATATCTATCTCAGACCCCGAAAAACGATACTTCGTCCCCCGAATATCCGTACCTCAAACCCCGATGGTTTCTAGCCCAAACCCCGAAGATGCTATCTCAAACCCCGATGGATATCCCATACCCCGAACGAGGTGCGTAATATCCACAAGGGTGTTCGAAGTGTGATACTGACCAGTTCATCAAATAGTGCGTAATATTCAAGCGGCGTAACGGACATGTTTCTCGTTGAACAGGTTACGAATCACGTGAGGTTCCTTCTGGCGACGATGCAAATGGCTCCGGACATGCCGGA
>NZ_NKFM01000083.1:0-8686 GCF_002223085.1 Burkholderia sp. HI2714
GGATGGTAGGACCGGGGCGTGGTGACGATGGCGCGAAGATGCTGTTCGAGCGTGAGAAACGAATGTACGATCCGAAGCATAGGCCGGGCTGTTCTGCGTTCGTGGACTGGTGTGGAAACCGTCTCACCCTGTTCCGCCTCAAATTGATCGAGACGTAACAACGTTGCCGATCTTGTGGAACCAGCAGCGCTGATGCCGAACCTGCGGGAACACCTCGTCGAGCGCCGCCCACAAGCCCATCGCGCCGTCGCCGACGGCCAGCAAGGGCGGCGCCTGCAGGCCACGCGCCTTCAGGTCGAGCAGCAGCTCGCGCCACGATGCCTTCGATTCGCGATAGCCGTCGCCAAGCACCACGCGCTCCTTCTCGCCGTTTGGCTTCACGCCGATGATCACCAACAGGCATTGCCCGTCCGAATCCTCGGTGCGGGCCTGCGTGTGAATGCCGTCCGCCCACCAGTAGACCCAACGTGAGCTCGACAGATCGCGCTTGCTCCACTGCTCGTACTCGTCGGCCCACGTGGCCTTCAGGCGGCTCACGACGTTTGCCGACAGTCCCTTGACCTGCTCGCCGAGCAACGCCGACAGGGCTTCGCCCATATTGCCCGTCGAGACGCCGCGCAGATACAGCCACGGCAGCGACGACGACACGCGCGGCGACTTGCGCACGTAGGGTGGCACGATCGCCGAGTTGAATTTGACGCCTGAGCCCGAGCGGTCCCGCACCTTCGGCACCTGGACCGACACTGGGCCCACGGCCGTGACGATCTCACGCGCTGGCAAATAGCCGTTGCGCACGACTGCCCGACGGCCGTCGATCGCCTTCACGTTCGCGTACTGCTCGAGCATCGTCGCTAACTCCGCTTCGATCGCCTGCCGAATGATCTGCCGAGCGCCTTGCTGGATCAGATCGTCCAGACCGGGCATACCCTTGATGTCTGCTTCTGCTGCTTGACCGTCATGCGTTTCATGCGTACGTTTCGCCATGGTGGTGGGGTTCCGATTGGGAAAGTGTTACCTTGGAAAGCAACATTCTCCTTCAATCGCCACCGCCTTCTCCTGCCTCCCGCCGCGTACACCAGTTTCGACAATAACTCATTCGCGAATGCGGAATGGGTAAGCCATGGTAATCGCTGCAATGGCGGCGAATTTGAAGTTCATGAGGTGAAGGAGGGGGTGCAGCAATCGCACCGCCGTATACTGACTTACCTCTTTCTCCTCTACTCGCTCTCTCCGAAACCTATGAATGCTTTAGTCCTGCAAGCGCTGCAAGTCGAGCTGCGCGAACTCGATAGTCAATTGGCCGAGACCAAGGCCATTGAAAAAAAGGCCGCACTGGCCACTTTCAAGGAACAGGTCGCCCAGTACGGCATCACCCAGCAGGAAGTGTTGTCGGCGCTGGGCTACCTGCAGGCGAAATCGAAGCGCGCGGCGGCGAAGTTCTACGATCCGTCGTCAGGCCGCAGCTGGTCCGGTCGCGGCCCGCGGCCGAAGTGGCTGGAAGGAAAGGATCTCAACGACTATGCGATCGACCGCGCGCCCCAGACATGGTGGCCAGGCGAAGACGCGTGATGCCAGCACGCGCGCCCGGCCGCGTTCGCACATAAGGCGAGGGTAGCCATCGCTGCCGCCCTCTCGGTCGCGGGCGTCGAATTTTCCGTTGTCAGCGAGCCAGGCCTCTCCGGCCCCGCTCGCCCCCGGACTTGCCGCCATCGTAGCCAACCCCGGCGCGCGGCGCTACCGCGCTGCCGTCACGCCGACGGCTTGAGCCGGGCGTGGTACTTGGCCGCCTCGCGGCGCAGCCGCGTCTCCTCCGGCGACACATAGATCGACGTCGTGCCGAGCGACGCGTGCCCGAGCGTGCGCTGCACGACCTCGAGCGCGACGCCGGCCGCCAGCATCTGCGTGCCGACCGTGTGCCGGAACGCGTGCGGCGATGTCGACGTCAGCTTGCGGCGCTCCGCCTCGCTCAAATCCGGCATCACGTCGAGCAACTGCGCGATCGCCCACTGCGTGAGCCCGCGTGCGCCGCGCACCGAGTAGCCGCCCGGCTTCGTCGGCTTGCCTTCCGTGTTGACATCGACCTCGACGCCAAATTTCTCGCGCGCCCGCGGCGTCGGCGGCAGGATCAGCGGCGCAACGAGCGGGCCCGCCGCGCCGGCCGCGTCGAAGTCCTGGCCGCGATCGCGCCAGTGCGCGCGCAGCGCGTCGACGCACGCGTCGCTGACCGGCACGAAGCGCTGCTTGTTGCCCTTGCCGATCACCTCGAGCAGCCAGCTCGCCGGCGTGTCGTCGTCGGCCGGCAGCCAGCGCAGCATCGCCCGTTCGGCGGCGGCGGCCTCGGCGATCCGCAGCCCACCGTCGCCCATGATCAGCAGCAACGCGCGCGCGGCGCGCCAGCGGGGGCCGCTGGGGCCCTGCTTCTCGCCTCGCTCGGCCAGCGTCGCGCGCACGCGAGTCCACAACGCGAGCGGCAACGCACGCTCGACCTGCAGCTTGCGCACGCGTCGTACGACGCTCGGATCGGTCACGGCCTGCCACGGATTGCCGGCCAGGTAGCGCACCGCCACCAGCCAGGCGAACGCCGCGCGAATCGTGCGGATCGCATAACGCTGGCTCTGCGGCGCCAGACCACCGGTCGCGAACGGCCGCCAGCGACCGCTGGTGCGCGCGCCGGGCGGCCCGGTAAAGCGCTCCCCCGGCGCGGCGAGAAACGCCTTGTACGCCTCGCAATCTTCGACCCGCATCGACGACAGCGCGACGCCGCGCTCGGCCACACACCACAACACCAGGCGCTCGAGCTCCTTTTTGTAGGCCCGCTGCGTCGCGGGCCGGTCGTCGTAGCGGTGCAGATAGGCGCGCACCGCATCCAGATCGTGCGCGGCCGTCAGATAGGCGAACGTCGGCGCCCGGTTTGCGCCCTGCGCGCCGGACAACGCGTCCGGCAGCGCCAGGCGTTCGAGCGGCGCGAGCTGGCCGGCGCCGGCAATCACGCCGGCCGACGTCGGCGCCAGTGTGTCGCCGGCGTCGACGTCGGGTTCGACCGCGGCGCCGATCGACGCGGCGTGCGTGCGTAGCCACGCGACCAGGACACGCGCCCGGCCTACACCGATGCGCGGCACCGATCGCCACCACTGGCCGCCGAGGCGGTTCACGAAGGCGACGAGCCCGCCCAGCGTGTGGATCCCCTCCCCCGCCAGCCGCGCCGCGACGAGCGGGCGGAACCAACGCCCGATCGGGTGGTCCGCGGCCGGCGCCGCGGCCGCCCACTGCCCGGCCACCTGCTCGATCATCTGCAGCGATACCGGCGTCAGGCGCGCCTCGCCGTGTTTCTCGATCGTCGCCTGCAGGTGCGACTTCAGTACCGGCGAACCGTCGCGCAGCGCGGCCGCGACCAGGTCGTCGCGCATCGTGCGCAGCAGCTGCGCGACGTCGACCGGCTCATCGGCGTCGCGATCGAAGTACAGTCGTTCGATCGTCGTGAGCGGCAGACCTTTCACGCGCGCGCGCAGCGCCGTGAATTCGGTGCGGCTGTAGGTGCGCAGCTGCAGCTGTTCCAACTGCTGGGGTCGGTTGGCCATGATGCTCAATAGTCTTGTGGATCCGGATAACGCGGGGAGTCGAGTTGCGTGCGCAGCCAGCCGTCGTTGACCAGCGCGTCGATCACGGCCGGCGGCACCGGTTGCCAGTGCAAATGCCGATCCGCGCGTGCCGGCAACCCGGCGCGGCGGCGCAACCGATCCAGCCAACCGCCCGGCGCCGGAATCGCTACAACCGCCTCGCCGTCCAGGCGCCAGTAACGGCATCGCCGGGCCGTGCTCATACGGATCGCCACGGTAACGCTGTCCCTGTTATGCACCGCCTCGACCCACTCCCCGCGCCGGCGCGCTTCGGCCATTACCGTAACGGCCGCTTCCCGCAGGACATAGTGCGTGACCCGTACCTTCCGGAACGTCGCGTCGTCGCCCTGGCGGCCCGCCAGCCAGCACGCGCCAGCGACCACTCGGTGCATGCCGTTCGTGCACACGAGCGCCCCGCCCCAGGCCTGCAGACGCAACCCGTATGCGGCGCCAGGTGCCGGAAAGTGCTCGTCACCCAATTCCGACTCGAAATAGCGCAACGTTTCCAGTCCCCAGCCGTTGCCGTGCAGGTCGGCGAGGAGTTCGCGCCACGTACGCGCGTCGGGCGCAAAGCTGCGGTGGAACAGACCCACGATGCTACGCACCGGAACATCGAGGTACAACGTGCGGTAAGCCGGCGCCCTGGCTTCTTTCCTGAAGGCGGCGTACCGCGACAGCCCGAAGGTCGACGCGATCAGATCCCGGTCTAGCGCGACCGGTCGATCAATGAGGGACGCCGGCGCGTCGACGAGTCCCGCGCGGATGGCGGTGAGAGCGGAGTGGGTGTCGAGCATCGTGGCGTCTCGCGGGTTCAGGCCGCCTGCGCGGCGTCAGTGTTCCAGCTGTTGGGCACGAATCGGCGATCGCGCGCCAGGCGCAGTGACGCGCACCACACGCTCCCAGGCTTCGAGATAGCGATGCGCCGGCACCGTGCCAAGTTGTGCGTCGTGCGCGACTACCAGCTGCTCGATCGCCATGCGCTCGTCATCGGTTAGCGTCCATGGCTCGCCACGTTCGGCGCGCGCCACGCACTGATCCAGCGCGGCCTCCGCGCGATAGTAGCGGTCGGGATCCGCGTCGCCAGCGTCGCGCAGGAAATACGCGAGATACAGGACGTGCAGCAGCGTGCCGATCACATCGAGTTCGCCGTGGCCGTCTCGCAGGCCGGCAAGCGCGAGATGATGTTTCAGCGACAGCCGGCGTACCTGGTCGGCAGGCAGCGGCAATAACTGCGCCTTGGTCAGCGGCCGGCGGCCGCGTGAAGAAGCTTTTCGCATAGTCAACTTTGTTCGAGAAACGACGCGTCGACCGCGGCGGCCAGGCGCGCCACGTCCACGTCATAGGTCGGCCGCTCGGCGGCCGCCAATCCTTGCAGCGCACTGGCGCGCCACCGGTTGAACGCGCCACGTGCAATGGCCTGCGCGACGTCGGGCACGCGCGCCGCGTTTCCTCCCACCGGATTGGAGCGTGCGCGGTCGTCGCGAATCTGCCACTCGGCGAGTTCCGTGAACGGCGGATACGACATCATGACTGCCGCTCCTGTGGCGGACGCACCGGGAACGCGTCGGCGCCGCGGTGCTTGAGCTGGATCCGCCGCCGTTCGGCCGACGGCGTTGCGACGGGGTGCGCGTCGCGCATCACCGGCCTCGCTGGGCGTCCTGAAGCATGGCGACGACTGCGGGGGTGCGCAGGGCCGCGCCGAGCGCGACATAGTCCGGATGGTCGCCCCGGGTCTGAAAACACGCACGCGCTGCCAAAACCCATCGCGAACGCCATCGCCTGCGCCGGCGTGCTCTGGTCGAGCACCGTGCTGGCCACGACGTCGGCGATCACCGCCTGCTCGTGCGGCGCCGGCGCACGGCCCAGCTTCGGCTTAATCGCGTCACTCACGCCGGTGGCGACCAGGCTGATCAGGTCGATGCGCGGCAGGTAGGCCGCCAGCTGCGCGGCCATGCCGTCCTCGAGCGCCAGCGTGAAGCCCTCGCGGAACAGCGGGGCACGCTCGTACGCGATGCGCAGGCAACGCATTTCGTGCGCGTCGACTGCGATGTCGGCCAGCCGGAACTCGTGCCGAACGTCGTACGCCTCCAGGCGCACATTCCGATCGTCCCCGGTCAGCGCGGGGCGCGCCAGCACGCTGACGATCACGGTCGGCGAACCGAGCGAGTCGGCCGAGCAGACCGGGATCAGCTGGATGACGTAATGCGGGCCTTCGAGTGAGACGCCGGCCTGCAGGCGCTGAACTTCGATCATGGAGGGTTGCCTCGTGGTGGGTGGGTCGATGCCGTCGGGGTCACAATCGTTGCGGCGCGGCAGCGGCGAAATCCCGCTTGCTCGGCCGGTGCCAAGGTGGCCGGTTCGCCATCGGCCGCACCGAGTCCAATCGGTGCGCGACCCGGCGCCCGTCGCGTGTTGCGTGCCGCGATCCAATCCGGCGCGTCGTGGGTCGCGACGCACAGGCTGCGTGCCGTCTCGCCTCGCTGGCGATAGCTGCCGAGCTCGACGCCGCCAAAGCACTTCATCTGCCATCAAGTGACGCGCGGATTCGGGCGCCGGTGCACGCCACGATACTCGAACACGCCATGACCGATCGTGTGTTCGACGCGGCTCCCGGCCTCGCAGCGCGTCAACAGGTCTTCGAAGGTCGCCTGCCCCGCTCCCGTCAACCTATTCGCGGACGCCACAGCGCGCGGTGCAATCTATCGACGCCCGTGGTGCCAGGCGAGCCCGAGCGCGATGTCGCCGTACAAGATGGCCCACTGCTCGCCGTCGCACCGCACCGACATCCCGGTGGCCCTGCTGCCGTCCGGTTGCCTGATCCAGCGATCGCGCTGCCCGCTCCACCACGCGCGACGCAACGCGTCGTTCAGCCAAATGCGAATCGGGCGCAGCGGGTGATTGGCCGGCACGAAGTCATCCAGTCTCGCGATCGTGAACATCGTCTCGGTGTAGCGGTCCGCTCCGCGCATCGCTTCGGTCTCGGTGTTGTCCGCTTCCTCCTTTCAACGTTTACCGCTCCCGGTCGGATGACCACGGCGGGCGCTATTTCAACAGCCTGCTACACCGGCAGCGCAGCGCGCAAGTCACCCAGTGTGATCATGACCGTCATCGGATCGAGTGGCGACGGCTCGAAGCCGACCCGCAGATAGAAACGTTGTGCTTCGACCGACAACGCATGCGCGAGCAGCCCGCGAATCCCGATCGGGTCGGCCGCCTGCATCACCCGCAGCCCCGCGTCGCGCACCAGGCCTCGGCCCAGCCCATGCCCTTGCCAGACGCGGTCCACCGCGAGCCGGGCGAGCACCACCACCGGCACCGGGTCCGGCATGTTGCGGCGAAATCGCCCGGGCGCTGCGTCGAGATCCACCGCGCCGGAGGCCAATGCGTAGTACGCGACCACCCGCTGGTCGTCACACACCACGTAGGTGCGCGACGCGCCACTCGCGTGATTGCGTAGCGCCCGCCGCTTGAGCCAGTCGTCCAGGCTCGGCTCCCCCGCGTCAAAGGCGGCCAGCGCGCCGGCCTGCGCGTGATCCAGCGTGATCGGCATCGGTGCACGCAGCGTCATGCGGCGGGCCCGGCAGGTCCGTCCCACGGCGCGGGCGTCTGCATCGTGCGGCGCAGCTGCAGATTCGGCGCCGGCGGCGCATCGAGCCGCGCGACGAACGCGGCATACGCTTCGGGACGGGCGCGCACCAACGTGGCCTCGAGCAGGGTTTCCTCGGCGGCGGCCCGCGCGGCGGACAGGATGAAATCGGTGCGGTTCTGCCCGCGCGCGGCAGCGGCACGATCGATCAGCTCGCGTTCGTCGGGTTGCACGCGCAGGTTCAGGGTGTCGCGCTTGGTTGGGGGGCTGTGGGTCGCGGACATGAAGGATTCTCCGATCAACAAGGGTTCCAGTATACGCGTTATGTACTGACAACGTCAGTACAGATTAGGTGGAAAGTGCGATTCGAATCGTACGATCCAGGCTTTGACCCATTAAACACAATGCCGCTAAGCAGACTTATCGGCATTGGACGCAGGCCAAAAAAACGGGCCAACCGGCCCGCCCTAGATTACAACGACTTACAAGAGGTGCAGTTCCCGGCACCTCTTCGTGGTGATCATTCGTAGTGAAAACGGCACGCCATCACGTGGATAACCCCCTCCATCACGATATACACCAGGCGATCCTCTTTCGTGATGCGCCGCGACCAAAAGCCGGTCAAGTCGCCACGTAACGCCTCCGGCTTCCCTGTCCCTCTAAATGGATCTCGCGAGATTTCTTCGATCAATCCATTGATCTCGCCAACGATCGCGAGATTGTGTTTCTGCCAGTACAGGTAGTCGTCCCAGGCATGATCCGACCAAGCAACTTTGCAGTTACTCGCTACCGCGGCCTTGTTCTTCGCCTTCTTCTTCTGCGTCATGGTTCAGCAATTCCTTTACGACGGTCTTGCCGGCCTTGAATTGGGCGATGGACTGGCGCAGTCGATCTGCGTTCGCTGGCGTACCCAGCAGGTGCAAGGTCTCTTGCATACTGTTGTAGTCGTCCAGCGAGATCATCACGACGTGTTCTCCACGCTGACGCGTGATGACCATCGGCTCGTGATCCCTGCATACCGTGTCCAACGCCTGCTTAAAGCCGGCTCGCGCCTCGCTAAAAGTCAGGATGTTCATACAAAGTCCTCTCGGGTCGATGACAGTTGTGCCCCGACCAAAGGCTCTGTGCACTTGTCACAGAGCATTGCGTGTCCGGAAGGTCGCTTCCTCACACGCTACCGCCATACCCCTGGCATGGCACCTAACAACGAAAACAATGACGATAAAGGCTGCCGATCGCCATGACATATTCGACCACGTCACGATTATCAGCCAGCGACTACATTGTACATAGTTTTGTACAGATATCAAGAGCGACTACACATCGGCGCTGTGGTCAGGGGCTTTGTTCGGAAGGCAGGGCTTCCGCATGAAGGCCCTTGTCAGGCAAGGCCCAGAACGGACTCGCGCATAGCGGTGTCCCATGCGGCGAGGTTGCGAATGTTTTTCAGGCTGACCTTTTTGGGCTGCTGCTGTTGTGCCAT